>NZ_JBEOPE010000008.1:0-138927 GCF_040309845.1 Psychrobacter sp. S1-30-MNA-CIBAN-0213
TGAGTAAGTCATGGTCTTTATGATAACAATTAGGTTTAATAATTAGTTTATAACACTTTTAAATGGGTTTGGCTATATAACGAAATTAGCTTTGTAGTAGGGTTATAAAACGATACTAAAATATAGTGAGACGAGATTAGAGTAGATAAGATATTGAACGTTATATTTAAGGATATTATTATGAATGGATGCAGTTTTAGCAAAAAATTTAAAGCTCAATCGATAGCTATAGCACTAGCCCTTTCTTATAGCGTTACAACAACAGCACTTGCCGATATTAATATTGCCTATAGTTGATTATATGACTCCACGCTATTACGTTATGGAAGGAGAGGGGTATTTTAAACCTAAATTATTTAAGAGAGACTTAGAAAAAGCTTTTAAAAATTACAGTTTAGCCATGAAACATCAAGCTTCAGAAGAACGAATACCATTAAATTATGATGAGCCTATTAATACGCTTGTAGCTAATAATAAATTTAAAGCTATGGGTATAGGTGAAGCTACCAAGTATCGTGAGCAGGTAAAATCATGGTTCCATAAAGCATGTATGGATTATAAAGATGATGTTAGTTGTAGCCTTCTCAAAATTATGGATATGTCAGATCGGTATATTGAAACGAAGAACTTTAGACATATCGAAGACAGCAGTAACTTGGAATTAAGTAATGATTTTGTAAGAGGCTCTGAATCTGTGAAAGAGTTGCCTTATGTTATTGAGTTTACAGTTCAACCAGGAGTTGAAACGGTTAAAAGTTTATATTCAGAAGTATTTACTAGATTGGTCAATAACGGTAATGCTGGTAGCTACGACTCTAGAGCTCTATATAATCACGCTGATAATAACCTGAAAAATGCAATATTTATAGCACAAAACCCCAGTGATAGTAGTGATATAAATAAATGTCAGCAGGCAGAACAAAGATTATATTTGCTTGAGGGTGATGATTTTATGTTTGTAACGCTTAATCATGGCCATATTAGGGTGGTAGCTGAAAACAAAAAGAAATAGGGGTTCAAGGACTACTCGTTACAGTGTAATGATAATAGTTGCGTAATAACAGATGTTTTCGATAAGTATGAAGCTTCTGCTGTTGAAGATATCTTGAAAGTCTTTCGATAAAGGAGCTGATATAGTCTATCCCCTATAAAATAAATACAGTGCTACTGGGATGAATTTTATGCAGCCTCTGGAGTAACGCAGTTGCACAGCAAGCAAAGAAAGTTTATACCAGTAGCACGTTGTAAAAGCTGCACTCTTTTTATTTAGGACTCACTAAACATCAGCTAATATAAAATTGTTAAAGTAAGCTCTAATACTCCTGAGTATGTCAGTTTCATGTTACTTTTAAGAGTAGTGCGAAAACTTCTATTATTATTTTGAGCAATGAAGTATGTGAAATAAAATTTTTCACTTTAGTTTGAATGTTAAGGTATAGATTATTGATTGCATGTTTTATGTGTTCTATAGGTTTGTGGTATAAAAATATTCTATGGAGGAAGTTTGATATGGAACTGGCAAATAAGTTGTTGGGATTCAAGTTAGTATGTGCTTTATTGTTATCAGCTGTATTACCTGTATCAGCTATGGCGGCGGGACTAGATGAAAGAGAGTATTTAGATAATCAAGAGTGTAAGACTGCTGAGTATGGTCCAGAGATGGTATTTTATATAGAGGATTGCAAATTGCTCGAAGCAACTAAAAAAGCAGCTAAACAAGGAGATGCTATTGCCCAACTTGATCTTGGGGTTATGTATGAGGAAGGGGATATAGTAGATCAGAATTATGAAAAGGCAATTGAGTGGTATAAGAAATCAGCTGAGCAAGGAAACTCTCATGCTCAATTTAACTTGGGGTTCATATATTCCAGTGTCGGCGGAGCATACGAGAACATCCCAAAGGGAGTTGAGTGGTACACAAAAGCTGCTAAACAAGGTGAATTTGGTGCTTATTACAACCTTGCAGTAATATATGGCGAAGATGAAGTAAACACTTGGAATAACAAAGAACTTAAAGAGTGGTTTGAAAAAACCTGTAATAGTGGGATGCTGATAGGCTGTGAGTCTAAAGCAGAACTTGATTGGTGATTTAACCCGTATTTAATGGACTTATCATGAAGAAACTACTTATGAGCGCCGCACTGGCTTTAAGCTGTATACCGTTAGCTGTTGGTTGTAGTATAGCTAACCCTGAGGTACTCGAGAAGCCAGCGTCTACGATCAACAGCATTGAGCAGGTCACGATTGACGACTTAAGTTTTAACATGATGATCAAAGCCTTCTACAATAGCCAGATGAAGAGTATTAGCGTCAATGATGAGGATATGAAGTCTTTACCTCATGCTGGTATAGGTCCAGAAGTAGATGGTGAGAAAACAGTTGCGTTAATGCACCCTGTTATTTCCTATTCAAACCTTAATGGCGATACTCGCTATTTAGTCATGATAGAGAAGGTCAAGGTTGATGCTGAATATGGAGCACTGAGTGATTGCCATGCCTGTAATGTGACAGCAGATTTTTATAGCTTTAAACGCTTACCTGATGGACGCTATCAGCTGGTTAGCAAAACATTGCCAGAGTCTAATATCGCAAGTAGTTATGGCAGGGCCAGGTTTGACGTGGACAAGTTCCAAGCAGGATTACAACCTTTAGGTGAAGGTTTGATAGGTAGCCTGTATAAGACCAGTGGTTTTATATATGGTAGTTCATATGAGAACTGGACTGCGCTTTATTTACCTGAAGACGACTATATTAGATTTCACTATGTGGGAGACGCTGGTGGGTATAACGATTATGGAAAAGACTCACCTTTAGATTTTATGTATAAATCGACTTATGAGGTAATTTCTGATAACTCTAAATACTATCCCATCAAATTGCGCTTTAAGGGAAATAAGCCAATTAACGGTGACCCTAGACGTCTTAGACCTGTTAATCATACTGTTATTAAAAAGTTCGACCCTTTAGAGGAAGAGTTTAAGTAGAAAGTTGGAATGAATTATATAGTGAGGTATTAGGATGGAGTATCTACAGTTCACTTTTACTTATTAAAAGACTATCTTTCCCAACGTTCCTGCTTCAAAGGCATCTGATTTAATAAGTCACGTTGAGCCTTCCTTAAAAATTGTGTAACTGCTGATTATCAGCATGAACAGCTTTGATAACATCAGAGATTTTCAGCTGATGAAGTAGGGCATATAAGTTAGGTTAGAAACCAAAGTAAGTAGTGATATAATGCTCTAATAATTAATTGTCCCGTCCTAAAATAGATTAATAGTTTTTTTGCTAAGCCAGATACCCTGAGTATCTGGCTTTTTCACATTAAGCAGGACATTAATAACTGTCATGAACCTCAGCAGGTGTTCTCATATTCAAACTTAAATGCGGTCTGATATGGTTATAGACATAAACAGACTCATCGATCAGCTGTTTAAGCTCACTCATCGTATTGCACTCATACAACAAGAACTCATTCTTTAAAATACCATTAACGCGCTCAGCCAACGCATTCTGATAACAATCATAGCCATCGGTCATAGACGGTGAGATGTTATTTGCTCTAAGCACCTCTTGATACTCTGATGCACAGTACTGTAAATCTCTATCAGAGTGATGAATGGCTTTATGAGTATAACGCCGCCTTTGAGCTGCCATCTTAAGCGCTTTTACAACCTCACTTGCTGGCATACTCTCACTTAAATGATAGCCCATAATCTGTCTTGAATACGCATCCGTTACTAACGATAGATAGTGCGTTCCTTGCTTGGAGGTAACATAATTAATATCAGCGACCAAGGTTTGTTCAGGCCTGATAGGTGCAGAGGCATCTTTCGTTAAATTAGGATGCTTTTTCATCCAATGCTTGCTAAAGGTCGTCTTTGTATAGCTACGTTTGGGCTGAACCAGTAGCCCGTGTGCTCTTAGATAATCAAAGAAGCCATCACGGCCAATATTGATACCATGAGCAATCAGTTTCGGTTTAATGAGCCAATATAACTTCCGACCTCCTATGCGAGGCATCAGCATTCGATACGCTTGTACCCAGTCTTTGATGACAGCAAACCTGCTTGCTTTGTCATGTACCCGGATACGATGTTGATAAACCGCTTGCGGGCTAACACCAAGCAACCGGCATCCTTGAGCTAAACTTATTTGTTTGTCTGTTTTGAGTTGCCAGAGGATGCCGTAGAAGACTTTTTTCTAGTATTTGCTCCATAGTCATTTTCAAAGACTTCGACTACTTTACTTAAAATAAGATTGTGCGCTTTGGCATCAGCCAGCTCACGCTCTAGACGTTTGATGGTTTGGGCCGGGGTTTCTTTATGCGGCATAGTCTGATTCTTAGGTGGCTGTGTCCAGTCTAATTTACCATGCTTACGCAGCCATACCAATACGGTACTGCGTCCTTGTATGCCATAAGTTGCTTGTGCTTGTTTGTAGGTCAGGTCGCCTTTTTCTATACTGTCAACAACGGCTAATTTAAAGCCTAAAGTATAATCTTTTTGAGTGCGTTTAACCTTTGCTACTGCTAACTTGTCCATGAATAAGCTCCTTTTTCGTAAACTTATTTTAGGACGGAACACTCTTTTATTTACCTGTGCGCCACAAAGAATGCTCACATACCTCACAGCACCAACTCTCTTTTTCGCGCATATAAGGAATATCAGCAGGTACTTCAATTGGACAAGTATAGCCGCAGTAATCACATACAACATCATCCAAGTAGGCATAACACTGAGCTACTGTCCCAAACAGTACTTGAGGGCTAACCTCATACTTCTCGCAAATTACCTTCACGTGCTCAACAAAGCCGCTTTTATTATCGTATGCCCAGTAATCCTCGCATATTTTGATATCGTATGCGTTCTGCATCATATTAGGCTGAAGTTTTACGCTCATCATATTCTCCTTAGTAGCCGCCATAATCAGACTGCGGTAGTAGCTCATAAAGCTCGCTCTGAAGCCTGCTGCTCATATCTTCCAAAAAGTACCCATTCTGAGCATTTAAGCGCTTCTGTACCCACACACGCATTGCCATATCATTACCAAAGCAGCGCTTCACTCCCAAGAAGCGTGCTAGGTTATGACCAGATGAAATATACAGCTCGCGCATCAATGAATTAGCAATAAGGTTGGCATCCTCACTAATCGCACCGTCAGGTTTAAACTCACCAAACAGCTCCTCATAATTGATAATTTTCATTATGACGTCTCCTTGTCAGTTTGTGCACTTGTAATGACTTCTTTAGTCTCAGAGCTATTTGATGCGCTGGTTAGCTTCTCCTTGCTCGCTAGTAGCAAGTTATCCATTGCTGAACCATCTTGACGGGTAATATCAGGCACATAGCGGCTATACACCCGAAACAGCATCTCCGTACTGCTGTGACCCATCTGCCGTGCTATCCACTCAGGATTCTCCCCAGCAGCTAGCCAAAGCGTCGCTGCTGTGTGCCGAGTCTGATAAGCACGTCTGTGTTTAAGACCGAGTAGGGCAAGCATGGGTTTCCATACCCGTCTATTCACATTGCGGTACTCCATCGGATTGCCCTGTGAGTTGCAGAATACGAACTCTGATTTACCGTAGGTGCGTGCCTTCTGCTCTTGCAGTGCATCGTAGACTAACTGTGACATCGCAATATCGCGTTGTGAGCCTAATGTCTTCGTTGGACCCATCTCACCATTTACTAGTGCCCCTCTGATACTGATCTCACGACGATCAAAGTTAATGCAGTCCCACTTCAGCCCATCTATTTCACTGGTACGCATCCCTGTAAAGAAGCGAATAGTGTAGTAGGGCTTATAGTCAGCGCGTACATGCTTTAAAATCAGCCATACCTCGCTCAATGTAAACGGATTTACATCAGGACGAGCCTGCTTGAGATTCTTAATATTTTTATAAGGCATCTCAAACTCATGGCGATCTGATGCTTCTTCTAGTATCATACGAAGAAGTATCATGATCTGGTTGATCCGTGCTACTGACAGACTTGACTGACCATCTTTACCGTAACGAACTTTGGCGAGGGAGCTACGGAAGGTCAGCAAGTCTGGTTTTTTTATCGCATGTACCGCTTTACCACCAAACTCAGGTAATAAATACTTATTCAAAATAATCTGTGTCTTTTGTCGATAGCTCGGCCGCCATTCAATTTTCTTCTCCTCATACCAAATATCGACAAACTGCCTAAAGGTAGGATTGCGACTGATACAAGCTTCCGCTCTATCAGCCAGTGCTGTCATTTCCTGTGCCCGTTCGCTCTTTGGAAAGTAAGCGGCATAATCAAAAATGCCTAAAGTTATTTCTGCTTCCATTTTTTCGATAATCTTAGCCAGCTTCTTTTGATTGGCTGGAGTGTCTGTGAGATTAGTCGTCTCACGGCAACGCATATTCATATATCGAAAATCTACGAACAGCTTGCCACGTCTCGATCTTATTGAGGCCATTGTTTAGCTCCTTGTTTATGTAAAGTTTACTGTAAAGCCATACCGTTGATAGCACTCATAACTGGTTTACACATATCTTCTTCGATACGTTCCCATACATATAGGATCTTGCGACCACCAAACGGGCGTATGTAGTGGATATTCTCAATCAGGACAGTGTCTTTCATTTGATTGCGAATAGTGCGTGCGTCGTATTTGATACGATCGGCTAGTTCTTGAGTAGTAAGATAAGTCTGTGACATAATAGTTCCTCAGTCAGTATTAAATAGTTTTTAGTAAACACTTTGTTGTTGCCAACGAGTACTATATTAACAGAAAAGTAGTCATTGGCAAGTACTTTTTACTTACCAATAAGGAATTTATTGTGATTTCATGTAACTTACCTGTTCTTTTAGCAGAAAGAAGGTTGCGTGTAGCAGATTTAGTGAGAATGACAGATATAAGTAAATCGACGCTGCATAGAATCTATAATGATGATACAACTAGGATTGAGTTCGATACCTTGAGTAAGTTATGTAATGTATTAGAAGTTACGCCAGGGGATATTTTGAAGTATGTTCCAGATGAACTTAATGAAGATAGCTCTTCAGAAGAGGAGTAGATTAACTATCGTAATAACCTTTGATAGGGAATTTCTAGCTAAAGGTCTATTAGAGCTAAAAGGTACTTACGAGGTTTAATAATTTTCTATTATTAGGTTGTAGTCATCGCTTTTTAAGTGAAGATCAATATTAAATACTATAGGCTTGAAACGTATTTCCAAAAAACTAGGCATCTAAAAAACTCGTTTTTTGCTGAATTGAGGTTGGGTTCAAAAATCATCATAGTGCCAAATTTACTAGGTTAGGTGTCATGATGGTTTTTTAGCGAAAAATAGCTAGGTTGTGGTCAATTATGTATGTGAGGTTTTAGGGCAGGGCACAGTTTGGGCACCACATGGGCACCGCCATGAAAACGGGCTTTTTGTTTGAGTAGTTAGACTTAACTATATTCAAAAATATATTTAGATAAATCTTCTACAAACCCTGAAAATTGGACAAAAAAAAGCCTCACTGTTAAGTGAGGCTTTTTAAGTATTTGGAGCGGGAAAAGAGATTCGAACTCTCGACCCCAACCTTGGCAAGGTTATGCTCTACCACTGAGCTATTCCCGCTGAATCATCGTTTAAGTAACATCAGATGATGAAGGCGTATTATACGCAGTTTTTTTGGTCTGTCAATAACCATAATCAAAAAAATCAAAATTTAGCAAAATAGGCATGTCATCATGCTATGAATGTATGATATAACAGATTTTTATAATATGTATTCCAAAAGCTTTATGTTTTATAAATAAGCTAGATATACAACTTTATAATTATCTCCAACCATTTGAATAACCATTATGACTTACACAGATAATTCTTAAGGATAAGAGCTATGAGCCAACAATACACCATCGCTGACTATTTGTTTGATCGCATTGCTGAAGCAGGGGCGACCGAGATATTTGGCGTACCAGGTGATTTTAATTTAACCTTTTTAGACAATATTATCGATTCTGATAAATTGCGTTGGGTAGGCAATACTAACGAGCTCAATGCAGGCTACGCAGCCGACGGTTATGCACGTGAGCGTGGGTTTGCAGCGATGGTGACGACTTTCGGTGTAGGGGAGCTGTCGGCAATCAATGCCACCGCAGGCTCCTATGCTGAGTATGCGCCTGTATTGCATGTCGTCGGCGCGCCTAGTACCGCTCTGCAAGATTCCAAACGCCGCATCCACCATACGCTTGGTGATGGCGTGTTTAACCACTTTATTAAGATGGTAGAGCCAGTAACGGTAGCACGTGCGCAGCTTACCGCTGAAAATGCTGCTTCCGAGATTGATAGAGTCATTCGTGTGACCCTCAAAAAACATCGCCCAGGCTACTTGTTGTTATCGCCAGATGTCGCACGTCAGCCCATTTATCCGCCTTCTACTAAACTTGTCGATAGTGCAGAGAATATAACCAGCCAAGCAGCATTGGTCGATTTTAAGAAAGCGCTGATAGAGTTTTTACCGAATAAGACGACTACTTTAATGGCAGATTTGATGGTGCATCGTTTGGGACTACAAGACCAGCTCAAAGCCCTAATCGCTGATACTGAGATTCCTTATACGACGCTGTCATGGGGCAAAACCCTATTGGATGAGCAAAGCGAGCGCTGGGCAGGTACGTATGCTGGCGTGGCATCACGTCCAGTAGTGAAGGATGCAGTAGAAAACTGTGAATGCCTAATTAAAATTGGAGTGCAGTATACCGATACGACGACTGCAGGATTCAGCCAAGATATCGATGAAAAAGTCGTTGTTGACTTGCATTATGAGCGTGCGACTATTAGCGGTAAGAATTTTGCTCCTATCGCATTAGAAGATGCCTTGAAGGCGTTGCATGAAGTAATGACTTCGGGTATCAATATTGTACCTAAGCCTTTTTGTAAAGAGGTCAAGCCGCATGAGCAACATGGCACTGATGAAGAAGCTATCCGTCAAGATGACTTGTGGCATGTCATCGCAGATCATTTAGACCATAATAATCTGGTGTTTGCTGACCAAGGAACCGCTTACTTTGGTATCAGTGATGTGCGTCTGCCAGAGGGCGTGACCTGCTACGGTCAGCCAATGTGGGGTTCAATCGGCTATACCTTGCCAGCAAGTTTAGGTGCTGCCATTGCATCGCCTGATAAGCGTAGTGTCTTACTCATTGGTGATGGCTCAGCATTATTGACCATTCAAGAAATAGCAGTGATGATCCAAGAGCGTATCAATCCAGTTATTGTGTTGGTTAACAATGACGGCTATACCGTTGAGCGCGCAATTCATGGTGAAAATCAACGCTACAATGATATTCCTAAGTGCAACTGGCACTTAATGCCGCAGGCTTTTGGTGCTGATAAGCATAATAGCTTGGTACTCAAAGCAGAAACGATGGGAGAATTAAAATCTGCTCTCAAGACAGCCGCAGCAACGACAGATAAAATGGTGTTTTTAGAAGTGATGACTGACAAGCATGATATTCCGCCTTTGTTAGCAGATATCAGCGCGGCGCTTAAGCCAAAGGCAGATTAAGTTTAGAGTAATTAAATAGGAAATTATAAAATCCCAAGCTACAGAAAAGCCCTATTCAACCTATTAATGTTGAATAGGGCTTTTTTATAGTTAACCAGTCTCTATATGTCATAAAAATTATTTAAAAATGAACTTTTACTAGCGCGCTTGGAACGCTCTGATTCACTCCATCAACACCAAACTTGTTTTTCCAATAGCTGTATTCCATACCGACTTCGATGCGGTTATCAATACCAAGCAATTCTTGCAAGTTGTACTTAATCTGCGGGTTAATATGCAACTGATTTGCCTTATCATCGTTATTAAAAGAATAATCAACATAGCCGTCAACGACGAAGTTATTTTTCTCCCAACCATAAGTCAAAGTAATTTGTTGATCATCAGCGTCACTGAAAGTGTCATCGTTAAAAGCATGATATAAAGTAGCTGAAGCATACTTCATACCATCAATAGGTATATTTAAATCAGCACCAATACCTACTAAGAAGTTATCTTGCTCAAAACCGCTACTATTCGAGCCGAACTCATAAGTACCAGCTAAGTTTACCTGCTTAATAAAGCCATTATTGTAGTCTGAAATCTTGAACTTTGGAGACAGCTCGCCATAGATATCTTTGGCTCGACTACCTTCAGCATTACTGACGCCTTGCAAACGATCAACGAAGAAGAATATGCCACCCCAACTATGAGCGGACGCATGCTCTAAGGTAACTGTCGTCAGCTCTCCATCTTCTGCTAGTTCATAATCAGTACCGTAAAGTACAGAAACGCTCGTATCAGTAAAAAAAGTCTTAGCTTGAGCAGAGGTTAGACTGCCTAAAGCACCGATAGTAGCTGCTGCTATAAACAATGGTTTTAGATAGTAGAGCCTGTTTTTAGCTGAATGGATATGAGTTGTTGCTATTAAGTTTAAACGCACAGTATTACTCCCTTAAGTACAGTCGTTAATTTCCCTTAAAAGCGCAATTATAGGACCATGCAAAGTCCGGTTTTAACATCCTGTCCAAACGCGCTGTTATCTCTAAGGAAAGACAATTTTTAACATAGTTGACCATTTGGTCAGGATTTATATTACTATAAAGAAATTAAAATAAGTAGTATTAATTACTCAGGAATTAACGAGAGAGTTTTAAAGATGTTAAGTATTTATGAATGCCATCTTACTGTGGGAATGGTGGCTGACTCTTTTTTATTGCAGGGCTTATATATCTGACCATGATTTGTGGTATAACAATAATTTGTAATGTTCGAAACGTGAAGAACTCTGTGTCTGTTCTAAGTTATTTTGAAAACTGACTACTAAAAGTTGGATATAAAAAAAGGCTTACAATTTAATGTAAGCCTTTTATGCCTTAAAGAGTGCAATTTTACTATCGACTATATTTCATTTACACATACATAGTAGCTAGGCTTATTCTAGAATCAACTGGTTATATACCAATAATAAGCTTTAATAGTTCTTGTCGTCAGTTCTTATCGTCTTTAAATTAGATACTACAATTAAATCTCGCATCTAAATATAGTAGGTTTGGATTTTTGCAGCACAATCACGTAGTATTGGTAAAAACTGTTCGGTTAAGACGTCATGAGAGATACGAAGTGCATTGGTACTAATATTAATAGCGCCAATAAGTTCATTATTTGCTTTATAGACTGGCAGTGCTAGCGATAGAAGGCCTGTATCCAACTCTTGATTTACAACGACGTACTGCTGATCTTTAGCTTCTTTGAGCGCCTGACTAAGCTGATTACGATCAGTAATACTGTATGGCGTATGAGCGCATAGTTCAACGTTATTAATATAATCTTTAAGCTGTTCATCAGGAAGGCTGGCAAGAATCGCACGACCCATAGAGGTATAAGCTGCAGGTAGTCTCGTGCCAATCGCTAAGGTAATAGACATCAAGCGATGTTCAGCCGCAGAGCGGGCGATATATACCACTTCATCATCATCTAATACTGCAAACGAGCAAGATTCACCTGTTTTTTCAGTGACGCGTTCTAAATAAAACTGAATAATATCGTGATGGTGGACGCCACTTAAATAACTGGCGCCAAGGCTTAGCGTTTTCGGGGTCAAACTAAACTGACGCTTACTTTTATGAACGTAACCGAGGGCATGCAAGGTTAATAAATAACGTCTAGCCTTTGCTCTATCTATCTTGGCGCGCTCGGCTACTTCGCTCAACGTCATACTAGAGTGGTTTTCATCAAAAGTCAGTAATACGCTCATTCCTGCCGCAAGCGATGCAACGAAATCTGGACTATCAAAAGGTATTTTCTCATCTTGTTCTTTATACATGCTATTCAATGATTACCAAAATTAGAGATTTTAAATGAAAATTACTCAATTAATCAATCAGCCTTTTATCCATTCTGATATTGCAAAGAACTTTTCTGATCGTTTGTTTGTGCAGGCAATGTTGGATTTTGAACTGGCCATTATAGAGGTCAGAGAGCATCATAGCCTTATTCCTGCAGGCATTCTACAGCAAACTAAAGAAGCGTTAGCGATAGATTTGTTTGATATTGATAAGATTGGGACGCAAACCTACCTTGGCGGCAACGCGGCTATTCCTTTCATAGCACAAGCCAAAGCTTTATTACCTCAAGAAATAAAACCGTATTTTCATCAGACCGTCACCAGTCAGGATGTCATTGATACAGCGATGATGATGATGCTCAAGCCAGCGCTAAAACGTATCAATAATGACTTGCTGGATGTGCTTCAATCTTGCGCTATATTAATTGAGAATAATCGTGCGACACCAGTGGCAGGTAGAACATTGTTGCAACAAGCTTTACCGATTACTTTTGGAGTAAAGGCTTCGCAATGGGCTGCATCGCTAATCGCTGCTATGCAAAATTTAAAGCAATTAGAGCATTCTGGCTTTTATTTACAATGGGGTGGTCCTGTTGGGGTTAGTAATGAAGAGAATGAACGTCATGAGTTGCCTCAGCAGGTGGCGACATCACTCGGACTATCGTTGCCATTGCTGCCTTGGCATACGAATAGGCAACCTATTCATGCGCTCGCTTCTGGACTGGATGCTTGTGCCGGCGCTATGGAAAATATCGTTGAAGATATAGCCTTGATGTGTCAGTCTGAATTAGGTGAGTTGGCTGAACCTACTATTGAAGGCATGGGCGGCTCATCATCGATGCCGCATAAACGTAACCCTGTGTTGTGTGCTTTAATTAAGACCGCTACGTTAAGAATGCACGGGCATCTAAGTGTGATTAGCAACACAACCGCTCAGCCTTTTGAGCGTGCGTTGGGCCAGTGGCATGCGAGCTGGATGCCTTTAATGGAAGGCGTCGCTTTGGTCGCTGGTGCCGCAGATTATCTAAAGACTTTATTACAAGGGTTGCAAGTGTATCCCGAGCGCATGGCGGCCAATCTTGATTTAAATAGTGATGCGTATCTCGTTGAACCTTTAAAACGTCATTTTCTAGACCGTCAAGAGCGAATCTATCCTTTAATAGAACAAGCTAGCCAGCAAGCACATAGAGAGCATAAAGGCTTTGTGCAAACTTTCTTTGAGATAACAACAGAGTTTGAGTTCACAACAGAGTTATTGGTAGATGATAGCGATAATGACTCAAATGAGCTTGCAATACTTCTATCTCCTTTGACTTATTGCGGTGCAGCAGATAGACAATGTCAACTGACGCTACAAGCAATTAAAGCAACGATTTCAAATTCATTAAGCATAAACAGATAACCAGATTGACAGAAGCCTAGAAAAGGGTTACGTTAATTCACTATACGAACAAGAATTCTTATATAGAACAAATTATAAAGATTTTATTAGGATTATTTTTGACCATCAAAAAAAGGAATTTATGATGAAGAAAACCCTCCCTACTAGTATGGCGTTTAGTATGGCATTGGCAGCCTTAATTGGTTTTACTGGCTGCTCACAATCGAACGATACCGCTAATGATGCGGCTAACGGCGATGCTGCAAGTTCTAAAGAGACGACGACATTACGTTTCGCGCATTTTTGGCCAGCGACTTCAGCGACGCATACCGATGTTTTTGAGCCTTGGGCAAAAAAGGTTGAAGAAGAGTCAAATGGGCGATTGAAAGTTGAAATCTTTCCTTCTGCAACACTCACCAAGGCCGATGCTGCCTATGACGCAGCTGCTAAAGGCACTGTCGATATCGGATCTCAACTTCAAGGTTATACCAACGGCCGCTTCCCATTAACTCAAATCACAGAGCTTCCCGGTCTCTCCAATTCAGCCACTCAAATGAATTGCATGCTACAGACATTGTATGATGATGGGGTAATTTCGAGCGAATATGAAGATACGCATTTGCTATTTATGATGGGTACCGGTCCTGGAGGCATTCATACTATTGATAAGCCTATTCGTAAACCAGAGGATTTGAAAGGTTTACGTATTCGTCGTCCTTCTGCCATCGCTGGTGACATTATCGAAGCGGCAGGGGGAACGCCTGTCGGCCTACCGGCTCCTGATCTTTATACTTCGCTGCAACGCGGTGTACTGGACGGCTTAAGTCTGCCATGGGATGCGACTGGCTCATTTAAACTTATCGAGCTTGTAAACACCCATACCAATATGCCTTTTTATAGTTCCGCTATTATGGTTACTATGAATAAAGACAAGTATGAAAGCCTGCCTGATGATCTCAAAAAAATCATCGATGACAATTCTGGTAAGGCGATGGCTGCTATTGCCGGTGAAGTGTTTGACGGTGAGGACGCCAAATTTATGGCTGAGGCAAAAGCCAAAGGCGACATTATGATAGACATTCCTGATCCATTAAATGATCCTGCATGGAAAGCACCGTTAGAAGCAGGGACGCAAAAGTACTTAAAAGACACTGAAGCGCTGGGATTGGATGCTCAAACAGTCTATCAAAAAGCAAAAGAAGCCAGTGCGGCTTGTCAGTCTTAATTTGTACGCTAACATTGCCTCTTACAGATGATATGTTTTGTGATTTATAAATATTGTGATTTCAATTTTGAACTATGCTAATTATATAGTTAATGGTAATGATTTCTAATTTATCTACAAGGAAGAGATAAAGATGTTTATTAAAATTAAAAGAAGCGCCATCCCTTTATCTGTAGTAATGGCATTGAGTATGTCAGGTTGCTCCAATCAATCTGAGCAGGATGTCGATACTAATTCAGCCGCAAAAGATGTAACGACGCAGGAAGTTACGACACTAAGGTTCTCACACTTTTGGCCATCTACAGCAGCTTTGCATACCGATGTGTTTGAGCCTTGGGCAAAAAAGATTGAAGCTGACTCAGACGGCAGAATTAAAGTTGAGATTTACCCCTCAGCCACTCTAAGTAAACCTGATATCACTTATGATTCGACTGCTAAGGGTACTGTTGATATAGGGGCGCAAGTTCAGGGCTATATCAGTGGCCGTTTTCCATTGACTGAGATTACCCAGCTACCCGGTCTTTCAAGCTCAGGTGCTCAATTAAGCTGTATGCTACAAACCTTGTATAACGATGATGTGATAGCAAGTGAGTATGAGGATACCCATCCGCTATTTATGATGGCTTCAGGACCTGGCGTTTTTCATACTATCGATAAGCCTATTAGCAAGCCAGAAGATCTCAAAGGCATGCGTATTCGCCGCCCGTTAGAGATAGCGGCTAATATTATCGAAGCGGCAGGAGGTACCCCTGTTGGTATGCCAGCATCTGATCAATATACTTCCTTGCAACGCGGTGTAATAGATGGAGTGAGCACGCCTTGGGATGCGGCAGGCGCCTTTAAGTTAGCGGAATTGACTAATACGCATACGACCATGCCTTTATACAGCTCAGCATTATTAGTGACCATGAATAAAGATAAGTATGAGAGCTTGCCTGATGATCTCAAAAAAGTCATCGATGACAATTCAGGTATGGATATGGCAAAGATTGCTGGCGGTTTATTCGATAGTGAAGATGTTAGAGTTAAAGCTGAGTCCAAAGCTCGCGGCGATACGATGATAGAGATTCCTGACCCATTAAATGACCCTGCTTGGAGCGGTATACTTAAGACAGAAATTGAAAAATATCTTAATGATGTGGAAGCGCTTGGATTAGATGCACAAGGCGTTTATAAAAAAGCCCAAGAAGCTGGCGTTGCTTGTAAATCTTAGCTTATAGATAGATGTTGCACCAGAGTAAACTGTGCATATTAGATAATAAGTGCTAAGTAATCATACTTTTAATTTATCTACAAGGAAGAGATAAATATGTCTATCAGAGTTAAAGCGAGTGTTCTGCCATTATTAATAACAGTAGCAATGGGCATGTCAGCTTGTTCCCAGTCTGGACAAACTGAGCAACCTGAACAAATTACGAATACGAAATCTTCAGCAGCGGATGCTACGATTTTACGATTCTCACATTTTTGGCCGGCAACTTCTGCCATGCAGACTGAAGTGTTTGAGCCATGGGCTAAAAAGCTTGAGACAGAGTCAAATGGTCTGCTAAAAGTTGAGATTTATCCTTCAGCCACCTTAAGTAAGCCCGATGTGACTTACGATTCTGCTGCTAAAGGTACTATTGATATCGGAGCACAAGCTCACGGATATACTGCTGGACGTTTTCCATTAACTCAAATCGCAGAATTACCAGGCTTATCCAATTCAGCTGTGCAAATGAGCTGTATGCTACAAACTCTGTATGATAATGGCACTATTGCTAGCGAATACGAAGATACTCATCTATTGTTTTTGATGGGTGCAGGCCCTTCGGCTCTACATACCGTTGATAAAGTTATTCGCGTGCCAGAAGATATGAAAGGGATGCGTATACGCCGTCCTTCAGCAATTGCAGGGGATATTATTGAAGCTTCCGGCGGCTCTCCAGTAGGCTTGCCTGCTCCTGATATTTATACATCGTTGCAGCGAGGAGTGATTGATGGGCTAAGCTTCCCTTGGCAGCCTACTGGTGATTTTAGAATTACAGAATTAACCAATGCCCATACTAATATCCCATTTTACAACTCAGCATTATTAGTCACGATGAATAAAGATAGGTATGAAGCTTTGTCTGATGATTTGAAGAAAATAATCGACGACAATTCAGGTAGAGTGATGGCCGACATCGCAGGCGAGATGACTGATAGAGAAGACTCCAAGTTTATGGAAGAGGCTCGTGCAAAAGGAGATGTGATGGTCGATATACCTGATCCACTTAACGATCCTGATTGGAAAGGCCCTTTGACAGAGGGTACACAGAAGTATCTTAGTGACGTTAGAGCTTTAGGTTTAGATGCTGATAGTGTCTATGAAAAAGTTAAAGTCGCCAGTGCTGCCTGTAAAGTGTAGTTTTTATAAAGAATAGGTTTTTACAAATGCATACGTTTTACAAATGCGTAGGTCATTTAGAAAAACCTGCTCTAAAGATATATAGTCGATACTAAATAAATTGGATACGTTATTTGATAACGCGAAACTGGCATAAATTTTCCTTGCTTGCTGTGCCTACGCAGACAGAGGCTGCGCAAAATTTTTCTCATTAGCGTTGTATTTGTTTATCGCGAATCAACTATGTTAATTTTAGAATTGGTAAATTTATTAAATTAACGTTTTCAGTTGATGTAGTAAAACTCAATCTTAATAATTTTTAAGGGATTAAAAATGGTTAATAGCGTTCACCCCACAGGACTTTTTGATAATAGTGCAAAAGATTATCAGCATATTACTGCTCATCCTTTAGCATCAGCTATGGGAGCAGAAATCAGAGGCGTAGATTTAAGCAATGTCAGTGATGATGTCATGGCTGAAATCGAAGATGCTCTCTATCGACATAAAATGATTTTTTTTAGAGATCAGGAAATATCTTTTACTGATCATGAAAACTTAATCCTTCAGCTTGGTGAGTTCGGAACGGATGCTTATACGACTGGAGTTCCTGGTCATCCAAATATTCAACCACTCATTAAAGAAGCGAGTGTCGCCACCAAAAGCGTGTTTGGCAGTGGCTGGCACGTGGATTCAGCTTTTTTAGAATGCCCACCTTCTATTGCTATTAATTATGGTGTAGATATACCGCCATATGGTGGCGATACGATGTTCGCCAATGCTGTATTGGCTTATAACTCTTTAAGCCCAGCGATGCAGGAGATGATAGCGCCGCTAAAAGTATGGATGAGTGGTAAAAACGTCCTTGCCAATATGCAAGCAGAAAAGCAATCTCAAGAATCAGGAAAAGTAGGGGCTATCGGCAATATCGAGCTTGATTTGAATACCCAGCAGATGCTAGAAGGCTTTTATCATCCAATGGTCAGAACCCATCCTGTCTCAGGTGAGAAGTCACTGTATGTCGACAAGATTTATGCCTGCGGTATAGAAGGCATGACAGAAGATGAGTCGCGTCCTTTACTTGATTTTTTATCGAGCTTTGCCACTCAAGAGTCTTTTACTTGCCGATTAAGATGGGAAAACAACACGGTTATTATGTGGGATAACAGGATTTGCTTGCATCAAGCGTTTAACGACTATGATGGTTATAGACGTGAGATGTATCGTGCGATTGTCATGGGCGAGAGACCAGTATAATAGAATTATAGTAATAGGATTGTATTATGGAAGATATTTTTGCATCTACAGTAACCCCGCCAGGCTATAGTGACGTTGAGTGGCAAGCTCGAGTCGACTTGGCGCTGTGTTATAGAATGGTTGATTACTACGGCTGGACGACTCAAGTCTATAATCATATCTCCTATAGGATACCCGGCACCGAGCATTTACTCATCAATGCTTTTGGACTCTTATATAGTGAAATAAAACCTTCAAATTTAGTAAAAATAGACTTTGATGGTAATAAGGTCGACGACTCGCCTTATCCTATCAATCAAGCAGGCAATGTGATTCATACTGCTCTTCATAAGGGTAGGCCAGATGTACACTGCGTCATGCATACTCATAATACTGATATCCAAGCGGTCAGCGCTTTAAAGTGCGGATTTATTCCTTTATACCAAGAAGCGTTTATGTTCTACGATCGAATTGGATATCATAATTTTGAAGGTATTGTATTAGATGAGAGCGAACAGCAACGATTGATAGCTTCACTTGGACCGACCAATCATACTTTAATGCTGAACAATCATGGGGTTATCACGACTGGCCCTGACGTATCTTGGGCTTTTATGAGGATGTATCAAATCATCCAAGGCTGTCAAGTGCAGCTCAAGGCTATGGCGTCAGGAGGAGAGTTGATTAAAGTAAGTGATGATGCGATGAGAAAAACAAGAGAGCAATTTGAAGGTGGTGATGCTCAAGCTGGTGCTGCAGTGAGACTGCCTGAATGGCCCGCTTACTATCGCTTAATGAATAGATTGGATCCAAACTGGGATAAGTAATCGCTCTTTGAAAGTATCACTCGCAGGAGAACAAGCATGGCATTTTTTGCAACCGACGTACATCTTATTGCTTATCAAGATAGTGGTGAGGCTTATCTACCAGCATTATTCATGGCGCATCCACTAGGGATGAGTCGTGACGTTTGGGATAAGATCTGTGACCAATTACATGGGTATTATCGTTGTATCCGCTGGGACTTACCGGGGCACGGTAGTAGTGGGGTCGCAGCAGATGGTGTCTTAGCAGAAATGCTGGCTCACGATGTACTTGCCTTAGCCGATACTCTAGAAATTGAGAGCTTTAATTTTATTGGTACGTCGATTGGCGGTGTCATCGGTCAAAGCTTATGTCAGATAGCGCCTGAGCGTTTAGAGCAAGTGTGGCTTACCAATACTGGAGCTGTAATCGGTACCAAAGCAGCATGGGCAGAACGCGCTGAAAATGTCCGTCATTTAGGCTTGGCTGAGATGGCTGAAGGCATTGTGGAGCGTTGGTTTTCACCGAATTTTGTTAAACAGAACCCTGAGACATTACAAGGCTGGCAAGTACAATTGTCACGCAGCGATGATGAGAGCTATGCCAAGCTATGCGAAGCATTAGCACAAGTCGATAACCGCGACAAACTAGCAAGCTATGCTAGAAACGTTGCCTTACTTGCTGGATCGGACGATGTGTCTACACCTCCTGCTACTTTAGAAGCATTGCAGTCAGCTTTTTCTGATGCACACTTGACCGTATTTGCGGGAGTAGGTCATGTCCCATCGATTGAAACACCGAATCAGTTGGTGGACTATATTCAAACGAATGCTGCTCGTGCGACTGTCGGTCAAACAGGTATCAGCTATGAGCAAGGGCTTGTACAGCGTAAGCGGATTCTTGGTGACGCGCATGTTGAAAAAGCGTCTAAAAACGCGACAACATTAGACAGTCCGTTCCAGCAGTTTATTACTCGTAATGCTTGGGGCGAGCTATGGGGAGATCCCAGTTTGACTTTCCAGCAGCGCAGTATGATTACGACTGCTATATTGGCAGCACTGGGGCGTGATGGGGAGTTAGGATTGCATTTACGCACTGCGCAGCGTTTGGGTATTAATGAAGCTCAGCTGCGTCAAGTACTGATGCATGTGTCTATCTATGCTGGTGTGCCAGCGGCCAATCATGCGTTTTCTTTAGCCAAGGAGAACGGCTGGGGTGATGCAATTTCTTGATATTAAAGTATTGAATGTTCTAAGCCTTTTATAAAAATGGAGATACTCCTAATGAATCAGAACACCAGCAAAATGAGTCAAAATTATCCTTATTTTGTCGCTCGTGATCGTGCGTGGCAACCTGCCCAATATACACCGGGTTATAAAACCTCAGTTTCTCGTTCACCGCGTCAAGCATTAGTCAGTATTCAAAATGCTAGCCCTTCAGAGCGCAGTGGCCCTGTCTTTAATAATTTAGACATGGGTCAACATGATAATGATTTATTGATGAACTTCCGCACTGAAGGCTCGCAGGCAGGTTTACCTATTGGTGAGCGCATTGTGGTGCATGGCCGTGTGATTGATCAGTTTGGCAAACCAGTCCCCAATACACTAGTTGAGATGTGGCAAGCCAATGCTGGGGGCCGTTATCGTCATAAAAAAGATAGCTATCTTGCGCCTCTTGATCCAAACTTCGGTGGGGTCGGTCGCTGTATGACGGATGCTGATGGTCGTTATCGTTTTCGCACCGTGCGCCCAGGTCCTTATCCTTGGCCAAATGGTATTAATACGTGGCGTCCTGCGCATATTCACGTCTCAGTCATGGGCCCCTCGATCTCAACACGTTTAATCACCCAGATGTACTTTGAAGGTGATCCATTGGTTCCATTGTGTCCAATCGTACAGGTATTAAAAGATCCAGAAGCGGTTGAAACGATGATTGCACGCTTAGATATGTCTATGAGCAAACCTATGGATTATTTAGCATATCGTTTTGATGTGGTCGTTCGCGGCGCATTACAAACCTATTTTGAGGAGTAAAACATGTATAGCCAATACAAATTACAAGACGAGACAGGTATATTACGCGAAACAGCCTCACAAACGGCAGGGCCTTTTGTTCATATTGGGTTAGCACTAGAAATAGCTGGCTTTGAGTCACGATCAGATGAGATATGGCAGGATTTGGCTAAGGAAAATGCCGAAGGTGAGCACATCGAACTGGTTGGCTCTGTATATGACGGCAATGGCGATTTAGTACATGACGCCTTAATTGAGGTTTGGCAAGCCGATAGTCTCGGTAACTATATTGCTGATTTTGATAATAAAAAACCCTTTAGCGGTTTTGGTCGTAGTGCCTGCGCAATGGATGGTGACTTTTATTTTAAGACGATTAAACCTGGGCAAGTAGATTTTGATGGTAAATCAATGGCGCCTCATATCAATATTGCCATCTTTGCACGTGGTATCAATCTTCATTTGCAAACTAGAGCGTACTTTGATGATGAGCAGGACGCCAATGAAAATTGCCCAGTCTTAAATAAAGTTCCGTCACCCGTGCGCCGTAAAACATTGATAGCAGTAAAAGAAGCAGGTGCTGGAAAACCGCGATATCGGTTTGATATACGCTTACAAGGTGACGATGAAACGGTCTTTTTTGACTTTTAATTTGACTTTTAATTTGACTCTTAACATTGGGGTGGCATAGAACTCTAAACGGACTTTATTAAATATAGAGAGGGATTTCATGACTAAGACTCAGGCAACTTCAAATGCACAAGTAACGACCAAAACCCAAGTTGCCATCATTGGTGCAGGTCCATCTGGCTTATTACTCGGACAGTTATTAACCAAAGCTGGTATCGACAATATTATTTTAGAACGCCAGACAGGTGAGTATGTGTTAGGCCGGATTCGTGCTGGTGTATTAGAGCAAGGCACGGCAGACTTAATCCGTGAAGCGGGTGCTGGCACGCGTATGGATGAAGAGGGCTTAATTCATACTCACACAGACTTTAGTTTTCAAGGTGAGCATTATCAGTTAGACCTCGAAAAATACAGCGGTGGCAAACATGTGATTGTGTATGGCCAAACAGAAGTTACTCGCGATTTGATGGCTGAACGTGAAAAAGCGGGCGCTATTACAGTGTATCAAGCGGATAACGTCAAGCTACACGATATTGAATCAGACAGCCCTTATGTGACTTACCAGCATAAAGATGAAATATTTCGTATAGATTGTGATTATATTGCTGGGTGTGATGGCTTTCACGGAGTTTCACGCAAATCTATTCCTGCTAATAAATTAGAGGAATACGAAAAAACTTATCCATTTGGTTGGTTGGGTTTGATGAGTGATACGCCGCCAGTCAATGACGAATTGGTTTATTGCGCCCATGAGCGCGGCTTTGCACTGTGTTCAATGCGCTCCCCAACCAGAAGTCGTTATTATATTCAAGTACCTGATACGGATAAAATAGAGAACTGGAATGAAGAAAAATTCTGGGATGAGTTAAAGCGCCGTATTCCACCAGAAATGGCTGAGCGCTTAGTTACTGGTCCAGCATTAGAGATGAGTATTGCTCCATTGCGCTCTTATGTATGTGAAACCATGCAATATGGCAAAGTGTTTCTGTTGGGAGATGCCGCGCACATCGTACCTCCGACCGGTGCGAAAGGCTTGAACCTCGCTGCCAGTGATGTAGAAACCGCGTTCCGTCTGTTTGTAAAAATCTACGAAGAGGGGCGTACTGATCTGATTCCACGCTATCAAGAGATATGCTTGGCACGGGTCTGGAAAGCAGTGCGTTTCTCATGGTGGATGACTATGTTATTGCATCGCTTTCAAAGTGCAGGCCGTTTTGATTTCCGTGTACAGCAGGCTGAGTTTGACTACTTTATTAACTCAGAAGCTGGCAAGACGACCATTGCGGAGAATTATGTGGGCTTGCCATGTGAGGCATTGGAATAGTAGATAAATACTGAATTATAATTAAAACAAAAAGGCCTTTAATGCTATGTTTATTATAGCATTAAAGGCCTTTTTGTTATTTAAAAACCCATATGTTTTCTCAAGATCTTATAAAACATAACTGCTACGATTGAGTACAGCAGTTGTGCTACGGTTAAACGTAATCATTCAATATATTCAAATAAAGTAATGGTGTTCTTTTCACTCTAATGGACTAGATAATAATATGAATATTAATTTCCCTGACCTCGAAAAGCTGATAAAGATAGCTGAACGCTCTAACATAAATTCCTTAGAAGTAACGGATGGTGACGCGCGTATCTCTATAATATGCCGATCTGATGGCAACGAGGGTATCAGTGATAACAACAATAACAACAAGCGCGATCTTGCTAGCACCTCCGGCTCAAAACAGCGAGCGAATATAAGCGCTGTTGATGATAGCGATGCAGTTCTCAATAAAAAAGAGGCAAATGAAGACGCCCAAAATCGAGTAACAGCACCTATGCTAGGGACTTTCTATCGACGCTCAGAGCCTACTGCTGATGAGTTTGTTAAAGTAGGGGATAAGGTAGACAGAGGACAGACGCTATGTATTATTGAGGCTATGAAAATGATGCACGAGGTCAAAGCTGATTTTGCTTGTACTATCAAAGACGTACTAGTTGATGAAGGTGAGGTCGTAGAATATGGACAACCCTTGTTTGTCATTGAACCTGCCAGCTAAAATTGGTTCATCTTACTTACTGTATTTTCTATGAAGACCAGCTTAGGAAAACCGACATGTTCTCAAAAATCTTAATTGCTAACCGTGGCGAGATTGCCCTGCGCATTGTTCGAGCTTGTAAACAGTTGGGTATACAATCAGTCATAGCCCATTCGGATTCGGATAAAGATTCGATACCAGTACGTTTAGCCGATGAGAGCATATGTATTGGCCCTGCTAATGCGACACACAGCTATCTTAACCAAAGAGCGATTGTCTCCGCGGCAAAAATGACCAACGCTGACGCCATTCACCCAGGCTATGGGTTTTTGTCCGAAAATGCAGAATTTGCGGAATTGATTGAAAAGTCTGGTCTCGTTTTCATCGGGCCGACCGCAGATAATATCAGACAAATGGGAGACAAGGTCGCGGCCAAAAAGCAAATGATTGCCGCGAGTGTGCCTTGTGTACCTGGCTCTGAAGGTTCTTTGCCCGCAGATAGCGATCAGATAATCAAGATTGCAAGTGATGTTGGCTATCCTGTCATTATCAAAGCTGCGAGTGGTGGCGGTGGACGCGGTATGCGAGTCGTGGAACAAGAGGTTGATTTATTATCCGCTATTTCTATGACGCAGACAGAAGCTAAAGCCAATTTTGGTAGTGCTATCGTTTATCTTGAAAAATATCTACAAGCCCCGCGCCATATCGAAATCCAAGTGCTGTCTGATACCCACGGCAATGCTATCTATCTAGGTGAGCGCGATTGCTCTATGCAGCGCCGCCACCAAAAAGTAATAGAGGAAGCGCCAGCACCAGGTATTACTGATGAACAAAGACAGCGGATAGGTCAAGCTTGCGCGACTGCCTGCCAGCAAATGAAGTATAGAGGGGCGGGCACGTTTGAGTTTTTATATGAAAATGGTGAGTTCTTTTTTATCGAGATGAATACTCGTATTCAGGTTGAGCATCCTATTACCGAGATAGTCACTGGGGTCGACATCGTTCAAGAACAAATACGAGTAGCCGCAGGGTTAGAGCTAGCGCATAAACAAAGTGATATTGTTATCACTGGACACGCTTTTGAGTGCCGTATTAATGCTGAAAATCCGGATACCTTTTTGCCCAATGCTGGCCGTATAGATTACTGTCATATGCCAGCAGGGCTCGGTATTCGAGTTGATAGCCATATCGAATCAAACTATACCGTTCCACCCTCTTATGACAGTTTGATAGCGAAAATATGCGTGCATGATCATTCAAGGGAGACGGCGATTAAGAAGATGCAAGCGGCCTTATCAGAAGCGCAAATTATAGGCATTGATACCAATATTAGCCTTCACGAGCGACTGTTTAAAGATGAAGCATTTTGTCAGGGTCAAGTCAGTATTCATTATCTGACCGAATGGATAAAAGAGAATATCTAAGTTAAGTTTTAATATCTAAAAATAGATCTGAAGCCGACATGAAAGACAAAGATAACGGAGCGTGTGGTAATGGAATTACAATGGCAGCTATGCAGTGAGACCAATCTAACTTTGTTTTTCCCTAAACCTATAACGTTAGAGAAGCAGCAACAGTGCTGGGCGCTCGCCGATAGCATACAGCAGATGCCAGAAGTATTAGAAGTCGTCATCGGCATGAATACCCTAAGTGTATTTACCGTCTCCTTAACATGGGTCGAGCTTGAAACGCTTAAAGATAACCTATCAGCTCTGCTTGATGACATTCCTTCAAAAACCATAAACGGTAAGCATGTTGAAATCCCCGTACATTATGGCGGCAAATATGGCCCTGATTTAAAAACACTGGCCACTGAATTGGGTCTCTCTGTTGAAACGGTTGTTAATTTACACACCGAGGCGACTTATACGGTTTATTTCATTGGTTTTCAGCCCGGATTTCCTTATCTTGGCGGCTTATCTGAATCCTTATACTTTCCAAGACATGCGACCCCAAGAACGAAAGTGCCTGCAGGTTCGGTCGGCATCGGTGGTGAACAAACCGGTGTCTATCCCTTTGAATCCCCAGGTGGTTGGCAGCTGTTAGGCCAAACTGATATACCTTTATTTGATTTAACAAAAGCGTCTCCTACTTTGCTTAACGCAGGCGATACCCTGAAATTTACAGCTATTGATATTTATGAATAAAACACCTTTAAATCAGGTATCTGCTAATACCAATAAATAGGGGCTATCAATGAAGATTTTAACCACTAGTGCGCTGGCTAGCATCCAAGACTCGGGACGATTCGGCTACCGAAGCATGGGCGTGGATAGAAGCGGGGTGATGGACAGCTGGGCTTTGCAAGCGGGAAATGCGTTGCTAAAGAATGATCTTAACGAGCCTGCTATTGAAATAGCTGTCGGTAGTCTCACGATACAGTTTGAAGAGGACGTCAGTTTTTGCTTAACGGGTGCGCTCTACGAGGCATATATAGATGATAAGCGCATTCCTTGCTATTGGCGTATTAATGCGCAGGCAGGGCAAACGCTTAAACTGCTGCGCCCATTACAAGGTATGTATAGCTATCTGTGTGTACATGGCGGTTTTGATATCGAACCGGTACTGCAATCGTCCAGCACCAATCTAAAAGCCAGTTTTGGCGGCTTCAAAGGTAGATACCTTAAAGCAGATGATGTTTTGAAAGTTAGTATAGCCTCAAGCTTGCCTGTTATAGGGGTGGCTCGCCTTGAGCCGACCAATATGATTAGAGTGATAAAAAACAGTGAATATGAGTATTTTACGTCTGCCTCAAAAACAGCGTTTGAATCACAGCAATGGCAACTGCAAAGCAGTAGCAACCGTATGGGCTATCGCTTGGATGGTACCCCACTTGAATTTAATGAACCTACGCAAATGACCTCGCACGGTGTCGATATCGGCATGATTCAAGTACCGCCACAAGGACAGCCGATTGTTCTGATGGCTGATGCGCAAACGACGGGTGGCTATCCTAAGATTGCGACGGTGATTAACGCTGATATAGGGCTCATGGCGCAAATTCGGTTTGGTAAAACTTGTCAATTTGTCGTCGTAGAGGTAGAGCAAGCATTGCGTGAGCAGCAAAAAAGACAACACTATATCGAGCAAATTAAGGAGTACGCTCATGAAAATTGATTTAAATGCCGACGTTGCTGAAGGCTGCGGACAAGACGATAAACTATTGACCATAGTAAGCTCGGCTAACGTGTGCTGTGGTTTACACGCCGGTTCTTATGCCGAGATGCTAACCACCTTACAGTTGGCAAAGAAAAATAACGTCAGGGTAGGGGCTCATCCTAGTCTAGACGATAGAGAGAACTTTGGTCGTACCGATCAAGTTTTGGACGAAGAGGGCTATCGTGCCTTAATGCGGTATCAGTTGGGAGCGACCAAAGCGCTTTGTGACTTGGTTGGTGTGCCTTTAGAGTATGTGAAACCGCATGGAGCTTTATACAACCAAGCCGCTGCCAACGAAGCATTAGCTGATATTCTGGTCAGTGAAATTAAGAATTTTGATTCCAATCTAAAAGTGATGGGTTTGTCAGGTGGCTATCTGATCAAGTCAGCAAAAAATCATGGTCTAGAGGCGATATCTGAAGTATTCGCTGATAGAAACTATGAGAAAGATGGTTCTCTGGTCTCGCGTAGCAAAGACAATGCCCTAATAACGGACACGGATGAAGCGACCAATCATGTCATGCAAATGATTACTGAAGGCTCTGTTACCAGCGTATGCGGTGAAAAGGTGCCGGTAGATGCCCAAAGCGTCTGCTTACATGGCGACGGCGAACATGCCATTCTTTTTGCTCGTGAAATAAAAAAGCAGTTAGAACTGAAAGGTATTGAGATATCAGCTTAATATTAGATTAATAATAGTTTGAACGACCTACTCTGTATAAAACAAGGATGTTTATGAGTACCTTAAAAAAACACAATACAGCTATTTTAGGTGCCGCTTTTTTGATGGCAACCTCAGCAGTAGGGCCAGGGTTTTTGACACAAACCGCCACTTTTACCGAAAGCTTGATGGCAAGTTTCGGTTTTGTTATTTTAATCTCTATCGTCATGGATATTGGCGTCCAGCTTAACGTTTGGCGAGTAGTAGCCGTATCCAAAAAGCGCGCGCAGGAAATTGCTAATTTAGTGTTTCCTGGAGTGGGCTATTTGCTCGCTTTCCTGATTATTGCTGGAGGCTTAGCATTTAATATCGGTAATATTGGCGGCGCTGGTCTTGGTATGCAGTCGATGTTCAATATCTCTCCTATTACTGGCGCACTGATCAGCGGTGTTATTGCTGTAGCTATATTTTTAGGCCGCGAAACTGGGCCTATTATGGATAAATTTGCCCAGCTCATGGGCTTTATTCTCATTGTTTTAATTATTTATGTGGTATTTAAATCAGACCCACCATTAGCAGAAGCTGTCACCAAAACTATTATGCCTGATAAGATTGATGCCGTCGCTATCGTTACTTTAGTGGGCGGTACGGTTGGTGGTTATATTACTTTTTCCGGTGCTCATCGATTGTTAGAAGCAGGCGTAAGCGGGGAAGAAAACCTAGACTCGGTGACCAGAAGCTCGGTCTCTGGTATTTTGATTGCCTCTGTTATTCGCGTCTTTTTATTCCTTGCCGTCTTGGGCGTGGTCTCCAAAGGTATTGCGTTAGACCCATCAAATCCAGCAATGTCGCCTTTTCAGTATATCCTAGGCAATACTGGTAAAGTTGTTTTTGGTATGGTGATTTGGGCGGCCTCAGTGACCTCTGTTATTGGCGCTGCGTATACTTCCGTATCTTTTATGACCAATTTTCATCCATTTATCGAGACCCATAAACGCTACTTTATTATTGGTTTTATTGTCATCTCGACATTCGTCTTTGCCACTATCGGCAAGCCAGCTCAGGTACTCGTATTAGTCGGAACGTTAAATGGCTTAGTATTACCTATTGCTATGGTGATTATCCTTATAGCCGCCTATAGAAAAAATATCGTTGGCAATTACAGGCACCCTATTTGGATCGCTGTCTTTGGTTGGATAATTGCCATTGCGATGAGTATCCTAAGTGTGATGACTATCGCTCAATATCTCGGCATCAGTTAAGGGGTTTATTATGGATATAGAACAAGTGGCACGGGTGGTTAAACTCGTTGAAAGCAGCCAATTATATAAAGTAACGATTGAAAATAACGGGCAGTCAGTTACAGTAGTGAATAACGTAAACCAGCATGAGATTGCCAGCCCTGTAAAGACAAAGGCTGTTCAAGATAGTACGTATAAAAACAGTGCAGATCAAAATGCTGCAAACCTTGATAGTGCTCTATCACAGGTGCGCGCGACGCATGTTGGACGGGTTTATTTAAGTGAAGATGGGGCAACAGATCATTTAGTGAGCAAAGGTGACCACATCGAAAAAGGTCAAACGATTTGCTTTATTGAGGAATTGACTCGTTTGCTACCTGTGGTCAGTGACAAAGCAGGGGTTGTGAGCGATATATTGGTTGAGAATGGGCAAATTGTTGAATATGGGCAGCCTGTTTTTAATCTAAAAATATAAAAAAATTAAAGTGAGAGAATAGTCCTTATTAAGGCTATTTTTTATATTTGGTTTAACTCTTTTTGTTAGGCTGCTTGATAGGAAGTATTCTAAGTTATGTAGTACATTTTGAGCTAGGTGATTAAAATCTCTTAAGTTTAAATGTGTGGATTTGACAGTAAGGATCCATCACGGAGGCAGGTAGTATTATGTATAGTTGATATACATAAGTGTCATAGTTTTTACCCTGTTAGTTTTATAAGGTGGATGACGGATTTATCAATAGTATCTAAAACAGGGATGTATGACATCATGGAAAACGAAACGATATCAGATGTAAAAGGAGTGGTAACCCAACAAGAATGGGATATGCGAGTCAACCTTGCCGCTTGCTATCGACTGATTGCCTTATATGGTTGGGATGATTTGGTCTTCACACACATCTCAGCGCGAGTGCCAGATACCGAGGATGAGTTTTTAATCAACCCTTATGGTTTATTATTTGAAGAGATTACTGCCTCAAACCTTGTCAAAGTGAATCAAGCTGGCGAAAAGATATTATCATCAGCCTACGATATCAATCCAGCAGGATTCACCATTCATAGTGCGGTACATGATGCTCGCGCCGATGCTCACTGTGTCATTCATCTACATACCAGTGATGGGGTCGCCGTCTCTACTCAAGTGCAGGGCTTACTGCCTATTTCTCAGCAATCATTATTTCCGTTATCTAACTTGGCCTATCATGATTATGAAGGGATAGCACTAAACCCTGCAGAAAAAGTGCGACTAGTCGATGACCTTGGCGATGCCAACTTTATGATTTTGCGTAATCATGGCCTGCTAACTTGTGCGAGCACCGTTGCCGATGCGTTTTTATTCATGTACATCATGCAAAGAGCGTGCGAAGTACAAATCAAAGCCCAGAGCGGCGGCAGCGAGTTGACACATATACCACCGCAAATACTAGCTGGTATTCAAGCGGCATCAAAAGCAGTCACTAAAGAGGCTAATGGTGATATCGCTTGGCCTGCGTTATTAAGGAAACTACGCCGTACCGATCCATCATTTGAGGAGTAATGATTGATGATCACTCTGAATGAATGGCAGCAGCAGGGACAGCTTGAATCTATCAATGGTCAGCAAATCTTTACTCGACAGGGTGGGGATAAAAGTGCGCCGGTATTATTATTGATTCACGGCTATCCTAGTGCGAGCTGGGATTGGGAAGGGATGTGGGAGGCTCTGACTGATTGTTATTATGTTATCACCCTCGATATGTTAGGCTTTGGTTTATCGGCTAAGCCCAAAAATGCACGCTATCTTATTACTGAGCAAGCAGATATTTTTCAGAGTTATTTAAATAAGCTAAAGGTCAGTAACTATCATATTTTGGCTCATGATTATGGCGATACAGTCGCTCAAGAGCTGCTGGCAAGACAGGTCGACAGCAATGACGGTAGTGGTAGTCACGAGCCGCGTATTGCTAGTGTCTGCTTTCTAAATGGTGGCTTATTTCCTGAAACTCATAAACCCATATTAATCCAAAAATTATTACTATCACCACTAGGGTCTTTAGTAGCTAAACTCATTAATAAGCAGAAGTTCGCGGACAATTTACAGCGAATCTTTGGGCCAGCAACCCCGCCAACTCAAGAGGTGATTGATACGCTATGGCAGCTATTAAACCATAATAATGGTCTAGCAGTGATGCATAAATTGATAGATTATATCCCTCAGCGCAAGCAGCATCGTGAACGCTGGGTAGGAGCTATTATCAATAGTGATGTTCCGGTAAAATTAATCGACGGCGCTAAAGATCCCATCTCAGGTCAGCATATGATCGATCGTTATCGTGAATTAATTCCCAATGCCAATGTGACTGAAATGCCAGATCTAGGCCACTATCCACAGATTGAGGATGCTGATGCTATTACTGCTGCGTATCTACAATTTAGAGAGCATATTAGCTAAAGAGTTATATAAAAAAAGGGTGCAGAATATAATGAGATGGTATGTAAGACTAGGTTTTGAAGAGAGGTATAATGGCGTCAAATTATAAAGATAATATTGGATATTTTTTATAGTATATTTTCTAGAATTTAAGCAATAAAAACAATAATAGTCTTCAATAGATTGGCTCAGATTAGGCTTGTTATGCATGTTGATTTGGCGCAATATACAATTTGACTTGTATCATTATTCATTATTCATTATTCATTATTCATTATTCATTAAGGTATGGGCTATAGACCCCACCTCTGTTTTTAGTGTCAATCAGGGCGACAAGGCATTACTTATATTTTGTAGCTATTACTCGATTTATCACTCTAATCAAACTATAAACATAGTTACTTCTAATGGGTTATCTTATAAATTATTATGATATCGAATCCATTTACTCGCCTTATCAATGTTTGGATTGCTATTCTTGTTATAGTATTACATGGTGTCACTGTATGGGCTATGATATCTATGGATAGTCCTGAACGTCCTATGATAAATGCTCCCGAGCCTAAGACAATTCAATTAGAGTTAATAACATTATCAGCACTATCCAACGAAAAACCTGACGTAAGACCAAAACTCAAGTCCGTTTCTCAACCTCAAAAATCATTGCCACCAGTACAAGAAGTAACTGAGCAAACTGAAAACATCAAACTTACCAAATCTGCCAAGCTAGCACCAGTATTAGAATCTGAACCAAAAGCAAAACCTATAGAACCTAAACCAAAAGCAGAACTATCAAATTCAGTAGAAGACTCTGTAATAGCTACAGAAGAACCTCAGTTAAATCAAGAGACCAAGGATTCTTCATCAGAGCAAAAACTAGTAATAACAGAATCAAGAAAAACATCGAATGCCACAGATGAGGCAGAGTCAGATCTATCCGCGATGATTCTGGCCGTGACAAAACAGTTCAATCGCGAACAAGCTATGCAGCAGCAATCCGTTCAAAGTCAGTCTAATAGGAAACGTATCGAACAAGATAAATTACAGCTGCAAGCTGTTAATGATGCCGTCGCCAAAGTATTAGCAGCAGACCAAGCGAACGAAAAAAAACCTGAACAACCAGCTCTAGAGGATAAGATTGATGAGAGTAGTGAAGTAGTACCGTTTTTGGAAGAGCAAGCCAATTGGCTTGACGAATACCAACCTAATACAAGCCTTCCGCTGCTAGTATGGCGCAATACTACTGCCCGATCGGGTGATATCTTTAATGTATTATTGGAGCTATATGTCGATAAAAATGGTCACATTACTGAGGTGCAACTGCTCCAGTCATCCGGTAATGTAATCATCGATGCGGTAGCAATGATCCAAATAAGAGAAGGACAGTTCAATCCATTTCAAAAAAACGGTGTGCCAGTAAATGCTACTGTACCTATGCAATTAAGTTATGAGATGCCTTAGCAATAAAGAATATTCTGCTTTAGACATTTTTATAAATGGCTCTTTTTAGTTGAGATAATTAAGCTCTAATACTTGAGCGCTACACTGATAAGTTGGTAGCGCCAATAACTAGTAGCGCCTATAAGTTTTAGAACCCGATTAAAATGCCCGCTGAAAAAACCACCATAATGCAATTAAAATACTAGCTAGCGAACCTGCATAAAATATGACTGTTTTATAAAAACGCGTATGCCGTAGTAATAGCGCTATCGGAAATACTAAGGCGATAAATACAAGTTGGCCTAGCTCTATCCCTATATTGAAACTCAATAATGCTAGTACGCGCTCGCTAGTGGCTAGTGGCAAATCTACGAGTACATTAGCAAAACCAAAACCGTGAATCAGTCCAAAAACGAATGCCAGATAGACGGCGCGTACGCGTAGCAGGGGCACTAAATTGTTTAATGCTGCGAACGCTATGGATAGAGCGATTAAGGATTCAATAAAGCGGGCAGGTATACTGACGATCTGAAGCGCCGCTAAACTTAAGGTAATTGAATGCGCTAACGTGAATGAGGTTGCAATCCAAAAGACTTCAAGTAATGCCGCTTGCGGTTTAGTGACGGCAATCAAGGCTTTTTGCTTACGTAAGTATACTGCAGGGATCAGCAGTACAAATAAGAATAATAGATGATCCCAACCAATCAACAAGTGATGTATGCCACTTTTCAAAAAATTCGTTGCCGTGAACAGCCAGCCAGATTCAGTCCCCGAACCTAAAGGGGTTTCTCCTACAGCCAGCACTTGAAGAGGTGTTTCATCACTAGCCCCCGTTAGGATTAAGCGATGATTGGCATCGATACCTGCTAAGATCTGATAGTTAAGATTATCGATTGGGGTCGCACAGTTTATCTCAAAGTTTGTGTATAGGTAGTTAAACCCGCCGCGTGTATTAATCGCCAATGGTGCAAAGCTTGTTATATCACAGGTTTGAGTACCAGCTTCTAACTTTACTTGGGATTCGATTAGCTGCTTTATGAGTGGCGTTTGCGATTTTACCTCTAGCCAACTTACTTTATGATCTTGGTTTGAATCTATATCTACTAGCAAAGCAAGGTCGCGTAGTGACAACTCATATTTAGCATTATAATTAATATTTGCTGCGGCTTTGGAATTGCTCGTTTGAAGGTTCAAGTAAGCTGTACTAGATTCGTGCGCCTGTAGTGCCGTGCAAGTCATCGCTAGTAAAAGCAGCGTCAAGTAACGATAGCTATGACTCCAAATGCGTCTGCTAAGTGCGCTCATAAAGGCTTATCCTTGCTTGAAGTTTGCATGCCTGAGGGTGGGCAGTTCAAACAGTCACTAATTTTACCCAAACGTAGATCGCGCTCAAGTGCTGGATATTCAAACTGAGTGTCTTTTATGAATTGGCGTATAACTTCAATGTCTTTTTGGCTGCCAGCTTGGATAGCTGCTTTTGTATAAATCTCAATATCAGCCGTTTCGCGTTGCTGTTGCCAGTTGTTTCGAGCCAACTGTAGTGCCGAGTCGATTTGATTAGCAAGCATGGCGTAAGTAGCTTGTTCACGCATATGTGCATTTTCTTTGCGTATTTGCCATACCTCAATACGTTCTTCCATGAGCGCTAAGTTTTGTTTAGATTTAGGGTCACGCAGTTTGATTTGAGCCGTGATGAGTCGCAACAACAACGCATCTTTATCAGTATGAGTTTTAAGCAGTTGAATTACTTCTTGATACTCTCCGTTACTCAATAACCAGTCAGCGCGAGCCATGAGTGCAGGTACAGTTTGAGCATCCATAACGCTAAAAACTTCATCAGCAAGAGAGGTATCTTGGCTTCTTAATGCCGCGTCCGCTTGAATGAGATATATCCAGCGTGCTGTAGATGCATCAAGTTGAGGTGCAATAGAAGCTAGATTATTTAGAGTTTGTTTTGCCTGTGTGATCTGACCAGTCATGCTCTGTATTTGAGCCTCGCATGCTGCACGGTAGACACTGAGTGATGAATCATTAAGCTTTTTGCAGTAACCCATGGCTTCCTCAAACTGACCTTGAACAACTAACAGAGAGGAGAGAGTCAAAAGGGCATCTGGATTAGCAGTATCTTTACTTAGTATCTGTTTTAACAATTCTTTTGCTTCAGAGAACTTATGATCTGATTGTAAAGCCCGCGCTCGTAGCATGAGTGTCTCTATGCTTTGATCTGTTGTTTGATCAAGTTGCGCTCTTGCTTGGCCTAGTGCGCGTGGATCGCCTTGCAAGTAAGCACGTTCTAATAGCTGGCTAGTCTGTTCAGGATCATTTGTATTTTTGCTAGACGAAAAATCGTCTGAGCTGAGATAGCGTGCAGGCGGTGAATCTGAAGGTAAGGTTTCAAGAATCTGTTGGTCATCTTTAGGAATAAAAGGGGTGGCATAAAGTAATTGACTGCTTATGATTAATAAACATAGTAATCCGATAAGTTGCTTAATCCATTGCATAAATTCTGTCCGTTCAAAACATAAAGAAACACCTGAACAGTAGCCTGATCAGGTGCTCGATTTACCTCATATCAGACTACAATGAGGCGTTGGCGTCCGTCACAGCGACAGGTTCTGCCAAGTTGGCTTCGGGAAGTATAATCCGATCGATGTCTTGCGGCTCATCGGTGTTTACATCTCTACTGACGTCAATCACGGTAGATGTCCTGCTAACCGCCAATTTCGCCTTAGCTTGATCTATCGCTACTTTGCTATCAGTCCGATCCTGTGAGTTAGAGTTGTTATTATCGTTAAAGCAACCAGAAAGAGCGGCCGATCCGGTGACTAATACTGCTAAAAGTACATAGCGCATCGTATTTCTCCTTGAGTTAGATTCAACTTATCGGCTACCTGGATTAGGGGTGGTTAGATAAGGAAAGACTGAGTCAAACTCGGTAGCGGGTTTAAGTGCACCATCAGTAAATAGAGCTTTTCCGGCCTTGGCATCAGCAGGGACACAGGTAACATCTGCTGGTAAGCCCGCGTGACATAATGCACCCATAGATACTCTTAAGGCAATATCGGTTACATCATCTCCAGGTCTTCTGCCATTCGGAAACCCTGCAACATCTTTGCTATTGGCACTAGGTCGACCATCGTTTTGACCAGGAATGATACTAATGACACCTAAGTCGTTTTGATTAGCAGCTGCTACTGCAGGTGTGCTGGTATTCAAACGCAACATATCCGCTGGTACAACTTTGGCAGGTTTATTGATAGTCGGAACACCTGTCAAAAAGGCAGTGACTAAATCTTGACGTGGAAAATTAGTTGGCGCTGGTGCTTGTGGGTACAAAGTCTGAATCAACGCAGGAAGCGTAGGATAAAAGACATAAGGCGCAAATTTAGCCACATCATCTTTTGGTTCTGAGGCATTAAATTTGTCTTTGTCCTTAAGACCGATTACAACTTCGTTGACCAGTGGCATACCGAGTCTTGAAACCTGAGTCCATGCACCGCCTTTTTTTGCTGTGGTACTAATACCAGATTCAGGAGAAGGATTTACTAAAGTCGCCTGACGGACACTAGCGGTCGTCCAAGCTCCAATTACTGGATCGTTACCAGCTGAGTTGACTAAGCACGCTTTAGGAACTTCCAACGCAATTGAGGTAATGTTTTTACCTGCCAACACGTTCGTACCGGCATTACGTGCACCCAATGGGTTTAGGTTAATCAGATCAAACACCTTACCTAAATCGATAGCAAAGCTTTCAGCACGTTGACCGACGAACACTTTACCTTGCCCACAGCTACCCATGTTCAAAGTTTTGATAAAGCCTTTTGCATACGTTGGGTAGTCTGCAAAAGATTTAGTACCGATATAGTCAAACGGCTTGTTAAAATTCCCCAGCGAAGTACGCGAGCCGCTGCGGCGATCGCCTTTAACCATCGTCACTTCGTAACTCTCGCTAGTTTGTACATTAGCGGGGTTTGAAGCATCACCAGCATTAGACAAAGGAATCGCAACGTTTGGCGTTGATGGGTTACCGTCTGAGTCAATTTCAATGCTATTTAACTTTTGGTTAAAGTCAAACTGGAATGTGAGATCTTCGACCGCATCGCCATTGTTGTCGATATGAATCTCATACAGTGCATCGGCGTCTAGGGCGAAGTAATTGGGTCCGCCGTAAGCGTCTTGAAGTGGTAAGTAGTTAGCAATAATCGTGACATAATCTGCACGATTATTCTCATAACTATTAAACATATAAAAGTCAGTGGCATCGACTTTAGGAGTTTTAGTGATAGAAGGGGCTTCACGGTGGCTAGATGCCACAGCGCTTGCGCTAATGCACAATGCCATCGCTGCTATTAGAGCCTTAGTAGTATGTTTCATACGAAATCCTTGTAGAGAAACTTGAGGGGTACTGGCTGCTAAAATAACTTAGTATTACGTATAATTTATAAGTAACTTAAACTAAACTATTCTTACGACAAATTAAACTAAACTATACGTATAAGCAAGATTTTAGTTAGGAGGGTGTGTACAAGATAATTAAGAATAACAGCCGAAAAAACACTCGTTACATTGTAATTTGTTCATCATAATCTAAAAATATATGCTCTTTACGATCTATAGATTTCTCAGAAGTTAATAATAAAAAATTTTCTGATCCTATAAAAATTAGGGGATGGTAGATTTTTACAGATAGTAGAGTTTAATCAACACTTTAATTTTAATAATAAGTCCAATATAAATAATTCGTTATTAATGAAACGTTTAGCACCTTCTATATTGTTGTCTAAAGTGAATTTTATTCAATTATTTTTATATAACATGAAAAATTAAACCGATGATAAGCGCTAATTTATCATCAATTTGTTCTCAGTTTTGGTTGAAAGCGGTAAGGATGTACACAAGTACTATCATTAACCGTCTAGTAGATTAATAACAGTATGGAATAATAGGGATCGTTCTTTTATTAGATCTTAACAAGTTGATAAGTAGAAATTACTGAAGGATTGATCTTTCAAAAGTATCACATGTGAATTGATGAGCTGTGCTGTCAAATCCGTAAATATTAACTTAGGAGATTTTGATTATGCAGCCTGACGATAGGAGTCAAACCACATTTGTCTTGGCACTTTATAGCTTAGAACCTTTTGGACCCTAGTACCACTGCGAGCACAGCCCTCATTTTGCGTTGGGGCAAAGCAATGCCTCGCTTTATCCATCCTCATTTAATATCTCTCGTTCCTCTTCAGATATTTTTAATTGCCGTTTAAGTTACTTGATTCCTTCAAGAGCTGCCATAACTTCAGTATAATGTGGTTCTATACTATATCTCTGGATTTTCTTAGTCATGGTAAACTACTCGTCGAGTGGTCAGTTTACCAGGTTCATCTTTACGATTTTTTCAGCATGGCTCAATCTCTAAGTGATTAAAAATTACTTATTTAATTAAGCAAACACAATAAAGCAGCCATTTCATTAACTTTGTACCACCATACGCCTTTAATAAGAAGAGTTTATTATGCCAAACCAACGTCCGTTGTATATTCCCTTTGCAGGTCCTGCACTGTTAGAAACCCCTTTACTAAATAAGGGTAGCGCTTTTTCATCAGAAGAACGTGACAGCTTTAATTTAACAGGTTTATTACCTCACAACATTGAGATGATTGAAGAACAATCATTACGTGCTTATCATCAACTTCGCTCATTTACTAGTGATATGGATAAGCATATTTACTTGCGTAATATACAAGATACCAATGAAACCTTATTTCATCATTTGATTGAGCAGCATATTGAGGAAGTTATGCCGCTCATATATACACCAACGGTTGGGCAAGCTTGCGAAAAATTCTCACAAATTTATCGCCGTAAACGTGGTTTGTTTATCTCTTATCCTGAGCGCCATAAAATCGATGACATGCTGCAAAATGCCACCAAACAAAAAGTAAAAGTGATTGTTGTCACTGATGGTGAACGTATCTTGGGCTTGGGAGATCAAGGCATTGGAGGAATGGGCATTCCAATTGGCAAACTGTCGTTATATACGGCCTGTGGTGGTATTAGCCCGGCATATTGTCTACCAATTTTGTTAGACGTAGGCACCAATAATCAACAGTTACTTGACGACCCTATGTACATGGGTTGGAGAAATCCACGCATCTCTGGTGATGAATATAATGAATTTGTAGACTTATTTATTCAAGCGGTTAAACGTCGTTGGCCAGAGGTATTATTACAATTTGAAGATTTTGCTCAGGAAAATGCGACACCATTATTGAATAAATATCGTGATCAGCTATGTTGCTTCAATGATGATATTCAAGGGACCGCTGCTGTTTCAGTCGGTACATTGATTGCAGCGTGCTTGAATAAAGGTCAGAAACTTAGTCAACAAAAAATAGCATTCTTAGGTGCAGGATCTGCGGGTTGTGGTATCGCCGAACACATTATTCGCCAAATGCAGCGTGAAGGATTAACGGAAGAACAAGCCCGCAGCCAAGTATTTATGGTTGACCGTTATGGCCTGCTCACTGATAGCATGACAGAGCTACAAAAATTCCAAGAACCGTTGGTACAAAAAGAATCAGATATTGAAAGTTGGGATAAAAGTAAGAAACTCGGTTTAGCGCAAGTGGTTAAACAAGCAAAAATAACGGTATTATTCGGCGTAAGTGGACAAAAAGGTTTGTTTACCCAAGAGGTGATCGAAACGTTATGTACTAATACTGAACATCCAATTGTATTACCGCTTTCAAACCCAACGTCTCGTGTTGAAGCAACACCGCAAGAAGTCACTAATTGGAGCAAAGGTAAGGCAATTGTTGCAACCGGTAGTCCTTTTCCTCATACAACTTTTGAAGGTCAGACTTTCGAGGTCTCACAGTGTAATAACAGCTATATTTTCCCCGGTATTGGCCTAGGTGTTTTGGCATCGCGTGCGACAGGCATCAGCGATAATATGTTAATGGCTGCAAGCCAAGCACTTGCAGATATATCGATGGAATATGAAAAAGCACCAGGTGCAGTATTACCTCCAATTAAAGTCATTAGAGAGATCAGTGAAAAAATAGCCTATGCAGTCGCACGACAAGCGATTGAAGATAAGTTAGCATTACCTGTCACGGCAGAAAACCTAGAGCGTCGATTAAAAGCTAATTTTTGGTTACCTAAATACCGTAACTATCGTCGTACCTCTTTCTAGCGGTTAAAAAGTAACTGCTAGAAAGCACATAAAAGAAGTACCTATAAAAAAGCCGAATGTTATTGAAAATAGCATTCGGTTTTTTAGTACTTATATTAGTATTAATCTTTAGATAATAAAAAACCCTTACAAGCCAATGACTGTAAGGGTTTGAATTTGGTGGGCCCAGTAGGACTTGAACCTACGACCAAAGGATTATGAGTCCTCTGCTCTAACCAACTGAGCTATGGGCCCTAACGTTAGACGCACAATGATACCTGATTTTTTTAATTTTTCAAGTAAAAGATAACAACTAAACGATATTATTTAGCTATCGTCACTTGCTTACTAAATATTACCACCAGCTAGGGTCAAACTACGACCACCATCTACGTTAATAATCTCTCCTGTGACATAGCTGGCCTTTGCCAAATACAACACGCTTTGGGCAATATCATCTGGCGTACCAATCCGCTGCATAGGAATAGAGTCGATGATACTGTGCTGCTGTGTGTCATCAAGTGCTTGGTCGCTATCGGCATCAGGCAATACGTTTACCCCAGGTGCAACGCCATTAACGCGAACATAAGGCGCCATATCTAGCGCAAGAGACTGTACCATCATCCGGTGTGCTGCCTTTGCCATATTATAGACAGTGTAGTGCTTAAACGGTTTATTATGAGCGTGAATATCAAGTAAGCTAATGATGCATCCATGCTGCTTTTGTAAGTAAGGTAAAAAAGCTTGGCTAAGTAATAATGGCGCCTTGGCATTGGTCAAAAACAGCTCATCCCATTGGTTATTGTTAATATCACTGAGCGGAGTAGGATAAAACCTTGATGCGTTATGTACTAGCACATCAAGCTGTCCAAAATTATCTATAACGGATTGGACGAACTGAGTTAATAAACTGCCATCGTTGACAACTGCTAAATCTGCAACGATAACCGTAGCGCTATTATTACGGATTTCATTAAGCTGAGCTGCTAGGGTCTTTGCTTCTTGTTTACTACGATGACAATGGATAATGACACGATAGCCTTGATGATGCGCTGCCCGAATAATAGCTGCGCCAATACGCTTGGCGCTACCAGTAACGAGCATTACAGGGCTACCATTATTAGGTCTTACTGTAAATTCAACTGTCATAAAATAAGGTTTCCATCATCTAATCGTATTTCGTTTAATCAAAACGGTTGTGAGCTATGATTATTAGATTGCTCCATAGTAACCAAATGCGCAACACGTGCCTCATTTAACGCTCTGCCAATTGCAGCGCCTTTAATATCTGGAGCAATGGCTTCCATACCGATGGCATGAAAGCTGTTTAATGCGAGCATCATTTGGCGGTGCTGACAGGCTAACTGCAATACGTGACTGGTTACCAATAGCTGTGAGAGCTTATTAGGTTCTTTGTGGGCGCTACAGGCTTGGATAAGGTCGATTTTCTCAGCTGCAGTCAAGCCATCTATGGTGTTCAGTTTGCTGGCTTGTTGAATGAATAGGGTTGCAAACTGAGTGGGTGCTTTAGGTACTTTGGCGCTGTTACCTATAGAAGTAATGGCTTTTAGAGCAGCTTTTTTCTCATCATCCGTAACACTAATATTTAGATGAGATGATGGAGTTTTAGGGTCAGGTTTGGAATCGAATAACGATAGATTAAGGCTAGCCATCAATAGCGCCCAACGCTGGGATAAGTTCAATTGCATTTGACCAGCAAAGTACAGCGCCGTCTGCACTGTTTCTCGTATATGTACATTGCTCCAAGCATGATGCAATGGCACAAAGTACTCAGCTAAAGCACCGATTGCATACAGCTGCTCCCAATAAACCTGAGGAGAGCTCTGCATCGTTGCACGGCTTGATTCTTGCCAAATGCGTTCAGCACTTAAATGCGCAAGCTCACCTGAATCGACCAATTGGCGCATGAGTGTGATGGTTTCCTCAGCAACCTGAAAGCCTAAGCTGTAATAACGTCCATAAAAGCGCGCGACTCGCAGCACCCGTAGTGGATCTTCGCTAAAAGCCTCCGATATATGACGTAAGGTCTTGCTTTGGATATCATCGAGTCCTCCGTGATAATCGATCACTGCACCTGTGAGAGGCGTGTCGTCGGTTAAACTGGTGACTTCAATTGCCATCGCATTGATAGTTAAGTCGCGGCGCTGCAAGTCTTCCTCTAAGCTGACATCAGGGCTGGCATGCACACTAAAACCTTGATAGCCATGACCAAGTTTGCGCTCAGTACGTGCTAATGCATACTCTTCCTGAGTAGTTGGATGCAGAAATACCGGAAAGTCTGCACCTACTTGCTGAAAGCCCGCTGCTAGCATCTCATCGACAGTTGTGCCAACCACCACAAAGTCTTTATCTATAATAGGACGACCTAACAGCTGATCACGAACTGCACCACCGACGAGATAGACTTGCATTGGAGCCTCTTTTATTTGCTAGATAAATTTTAATAACATAAATTTTGACAATGTTTTTATTGGATCAAAAAAAACCAGTCAATACCATTTATTACAACGGCATTGACTGGTTTTAGTATAGCAGACTGCTACTAATGATGATTAATAGTAGTAAGCCGGCTTTAGCGATATCATTATAATTATCGACCGTTTTCTAAGTCTTGAGCTTCGGTTACAGCAAGGGCTGTCATATTTACCACACGGCGAGCAGTCACTGATGGAGTCAGGATATGTACAGGCTTGTTAGCACCTAACAAGATAGGACCAATAGAAGCACTGCTTGTTGCTGTTTTGAGCAAGTTAAAGGCAATATTTGCTGCATCAAGCGTTGGCAAGATGAGCAAGTTGGCAGCGCCTTTTAGAGGGCTTGATGGCATATCTTCTAAGCGGATATGCTCGTTAAGAGCGGCATCACCTTGCATCTCACCATCAAAGTCAAAGTCTACATTCATCTCACTCAGTAGCTCATAAACTTTGCGCATTTTAACAGCACTGGCACGATTAGAGGTACCGAAGTTTGAATGTGAAACTAAAGCAACACGAGGTGTAATACCGAAACGGCGTAATTGATCAGCAGCCAACACTGTCATTTCAGCTAATTGATCGGCAGTAGGATCTTCATGGATATAAGTATCAGCAATAAAGATATTGCGGTCTTGCATTAAGACAGCATTCATCGCATAAAAGTCTTTAACGCCTTCTTTTTTACCGATAACGTTTTGAACATACTCTAAATGCAGTTGATAGTGGCTAAACGTACCACAAATCATACCTTCAGCATCACCATTTTCAACTAACAATGAGCCAATTAAAGTGGTTTTGCGACGGACATCGCGACGTGCAAGCTCGATACTAACACCGCGACGTTTGTTCTTCTCGTAATAGCCCTGCCAGTAGTCTTTATAGCGCGGATCATCATCTTGGTTAATAATAGTCATGTTTACGCCATCTTGTAGACGTAAGCCAAGCCTTTTGATATTGGCTTCGATCACTGAAGGACGTCCGACCAAGATAGGTTTTGCCAGCTTCTCATCAACGACGACCTGTACGGCAAGAAGGACATTATTGTCTTCACCTTCACAGTAAACGATACGTTTTGGATCTGATTTGGCGCGAGAGAAGATAGGCTTCATTACAAACGCTGAGTTATAAACAAACTCAGATAAGCGCTGACGGTAAGCATCAAGATCATCAATCGGTAGAGTCGCAACACCTGAGTCCATAGCAGCTTTGGCTACTGCAGAGGCAATCTCAATGATTAAGTTTGGCTCTAGCGGTCCTGGAATGAGGTATTCACGACCGAAGCTTCTCATGCTTTCGATGTCTCTGACGTTTTTAGTTGGTGTCGCTTCGACATGTGCCATCGCTGCAATCGCACGTACGCAAGCGATTTTCATCTCTTCGTTGACGGTCGTTGCACCTACATCTAGTGCACCGCGGAAGATATAAGGAAAGCATAATGCGTTGTTAACTTGGTTTGGGTAGTCTGAGCGTCCGGTTGCCATGATGACATCTGGACGTACTGAATGCGCCAATTCTGGCATAATTTCAGGTGTTGGGTTGGCTAGGGCAAAGATGATAGGGTCTTTTGCCATACGGCGAACCATATCGGTGCTCAAGATGCCAGGCATTGACAAGCCTATGAACATGTCCACATTGTCCATCACATCATCAATGCTACTGGCATCAGTGTCACGAGCATAACGTTGTTTTGACTCGTCAAGGTTTTCGCGACTAGTAGTGATAATTCCACGTGAGTCAGAGACAAAGATATTATTCTGATCCACACCAAGTGCACAGATAATGTCTAAGCAAGAGATGGCAGCAGCACCAGCGCCTGAACAGACAATTTTAATCTCTTCAATCTTTTTGCCAGTTAGAATCAATGCGTTAAGCATGGCAGCCGCAACAATAATTGAAGTACCGTGTTGATCATCATGGAAGACCGGAATTTTCATACGCTTGCGCAATTCGCGCTCGATTTTAAAACATTCAGGCGCTTTAATGTCTTCTAGGTTGATACCACCAAACGTTGGCTCAAGAGAGGCCACTGCTTCGATAAATTTATCAGGATCATTTTGATCAATTTCAATATCGAAAACATCAATACCAGCGAATTTTTTGAATAATACCCCTTTACCTTCCATCACTGGTTTTGAAGCCAATGGACCGATATTACCTAAACCCAGTACAGCAGTACCGTTGGTAATAACACCAACCAAATTGCTACGTGCAGTATATCTAGCGGCTGCTGTTGGGTCTTTTTGAATTTCAAGGCAAGGAACTGCAACACCTGGCGAATAGGCCAAAGCTAGGTCGCGCTGATTAGCGAGCTGCTTGATAGGAGTTACCGAAATTTTACCAGGTCTTGGAAATTCATGATAATGCAAAGCAGCTTGTTCGAACTGCTCTTGATCTGTATTGGGATTATCCATATTCAAATTGGTATCGTCATTCATAATAATGGCCATTGTTGGAATAAATTGAAATAAAACAAAGTGTGATAAACAAAATAAGTTAACGCTTGACCCTAAAAAAATCGTTGAATATGAGCTCCAGCAATTACTAGATTGAGGAACTACTAACAAATTATTAAAAGGCAATGCACAGTTGAAAGAGCGTTAATCTGTGATTAGATGGCATCGTAAAATAGAAAGCTAGTAAACATAGCTATTCTAGCATTATTGACAATTAGCTGCCTAGAGCGTGCCCTCAATCTGAACGAACGAACTTTTAATGGGCTAAAAATGGCTATATTTTCGTCAATCTTTGAAAATTTCTAGACAATATGTTCATATTCTCTGCAAAACTTCCTTTGATTGACAAAAATCTATCTCATTTTTATCACCATTATCAAAATGAGGACACGCCCTAGTCAACCATAGCGAAATGCATAACTTATATAATAAATTGATAACGAACATTTAGCCAGTTGATAGTGATAAATAAAGTAAAATTTACAATATATATGCAAGATTGTGACTATTGTTTTTCAAAACCAGTTTGGTTGTTGATTATTAACCAAACTGGCTATGATTATTGGTTTTAAATTTATCAAAAAAATATGGTTATTTATGACGAACAGCTAATTGGCATTTGCGGCGCATGAGGCGCAGGGGGACTGCTATCAAGTGCTGTCGCGATATCCTGTACAGTATAAGGGCTGGCGAGCAGGTCATATAACCGCGCTACCTCCTCAAACTGGCCTTGTTCAGCAGCAGTAATAGCCCGCTGAGCCATACTATTACGTAATACATAAACTGGATTAGTCGTTTGCATCTCATTAACAACTTGTTCAGTAGACAGTGCTTGCGATTGCTCTAAATAGCGCGCAGACCAGTCTTGCCAAACTTGTAATGCTTCACCTTGCAATTCATGCGTCAAGGTAGCTAATAATTGCTTCTCATAAGGGTGATTCTCTGGAGATACTAAACCTAAGAGTGCACGGAAGCTATTGGTATAATCAAGTAAGTTGTCCTCTAACAAGGTTAGCCACTCAAAAGCTAAGCTTAAACTTTCTTTTTGATGCGCTAAGCCCAACTTGCGGCATAATCCTTGTTGATAGTGCTGCATAAAGGTGGCTTCATAAGGTGCTAAGCAATCTGATAAGGCCTCACGCGTCACTCCTTCTAATCGCATAAAGTGTGGCAACCAGATGTTGAGGTTCCAATGTCCAATAGCGGGCTGGTTTTGATAGGCGTAGCGTCCGGTATGGTCAGAGTGATTGTTAATCCAAGCAGGATCAAAACGTTCCATAAAGCCAAATGGACCAAAGTCTAAGGTGCTACCAGTGATGGATAAGTTATCAGTATTCATCACCCCGTGAGCAAAACCAATCAGCTGCCAGTCAGCTATCATACGTGCGGTACGCTCAACGACGGCTTGCAAAAATGCTAGCACTGGCGTTTCGCTATCACGGCATTTTGGATAATAAGTATCAATCATATAATCGGTAAATTCACCGAGCAAATCAGGGGCAAAGCTTGCAATCCATTCTATGTGACCTAAGCGAATATGACTATCCGCTACCCGCATCAAGGCAGCACCTGCTTCCATACGTTCGCGGCGTACAGGCGTATCGGATACGACAAAGCCCAGCGCATTAGAGGAGGGGATACTGAGCTGGTTGAGGGCATGACCACATAAATACTCACGAATAGTACTGCGTAAGACTGCACGTCCATCACCCATCCGTGAATAAGGTGTCAGACCAGAGCCTTTAAGGTGCAAGTCTTGCAATTGGTTATCATTGTCTAGTACTTGTGCCACGAGCAAGCCGCGTCCATCACCCAATTGACCTGCCCATTGTCCAAACTGATGACCTGCGTAGGCCATTGCTAAAGGCTGAAACTGAGCAGGTACATACCGACCCCCGAGAATCTCAACCCAGCGTGCCATTAAATCTTTGTCATCTATCCAACCAAGCTGCTCTGCCACTTGGGTATTAAAATGCCCAGCACGCGGATTTTCTAGCGCTGTTGGTGGCTGCTTGTGATATAAACGTGGGTCTAAATTGACATAGGTATTTTGATAGCGCATACGTGCTTTTCCTATTGAGACTGACTAAATATGAATAATAATGGTGATATAAAAAAACAATAAATCTACTATAACATAGCCCTAGTGCTACACCTGTGCACTCTGTCCATGTCTTGTAATTTATCTTGAATTAATCACTGTGATAGAATGGCAAATTACTTTGATGATTTGCAATTGTAGCTTTTGCTTAAAATCCAATTTCCAATAAAATATTTGACTCGCTGTACTCATATTGAATAAGTCTATATTGGCTGAGCTTATATCAAATTTTGATAAAAATTCACAAAAAAATCCCCCTATCTTTTGCAGAGAGGGGGATGAGGTAGCATTATCATGAATACGCTAATTAATAATTAGCTAGCCCATTTTAGGCGGCTTTTTTATTATATCCAATCGAGCGAAAGGCAATCTTCAAGTTGTCATTATGCTCATGGATTTTCTGTTCAATCTTAGCATACTCAAGTTTGAGCTTGTCATCGACTTCATGCAAGCGATCTGCAAATTCAGTCTTTTTCATCTCAACGGCTTTGGCCTTTAGTGCCTGCCATTCTTCTACAGTTTGCGTAAAGGCATCGTATTCAAACTTGATGCGATCTTGGAAGCTTTGCATGACATGCGGAATATCAATGCCGCTTGCACTTACTGTATCGATCTGCTGTTGAGCTTGTTTAAACTGCATTTGAACTTCAGCGTGCTTAATCGTCGTATCATCAACTGTACGAAGCTCAGTCGTCAGACCAAATTTAGATAAGCCAGCAATCAACCATTTAGTAGGGTCATACTGCCACCATTTCACACCGTTACGATAATCGTATTGGAAGAAGTGATGATAGTTGTGATAACCCTCACCCCACGTAAAGATAGCTAAAATGAAGTTATCACGAGCAGTGTTGGTATCAGTATAAGGACGCGAACCAAACATATGGCATAACGAGTTGATAAAGAAAGTAAAGTGATGAGTCAATACTAAGCGTAGCAAACCTGCTAGTACTAAAGTACCCCAAACATCACCCAATAACCAACCAACAGCTGCTACTAAACCGACGTTCGTCGCTAGCACCCAAAGACCATAATATTTATGCTGAATCTGAAGTACTTTATCTTTGGTCAAATCTGGAATGTTTTTGTAGTCAAACTTACCGCTTGGATAGTTACGTAGCATCCAACCGATATGACTAAACCAAAAACCACGCTTAGGTGAGTACGGATCTTCCATACGGTCATCGACATGACGGTGATGGCTACGGTGACCAGAAACCCAATCAAATGCAGAACCCTGTACTGCTAATGTTGAACCAAGCAATAAGAAGTTTTTGACTACTGGATGTGCTTTATAGGCACGATGCGAGAGTAGACGATGGTAGCCTGCGGTGATGCTGATACCTGTCCATACCATAAAGGCACCAAACACACCCCAAACAGGTGCACTGACTTGATGGGTGAACAAGTACCATGGAGTAATGATAGCAGCAGCAATAGGCGTTGCTACTAGTATGGTCGCCGGTATCCAGTTGATTGGCGCCTTTTTAAACTCAAGTTCACGTAAATCGATGGTTTGGTCATTCATGGAGACATCGCTTTGCTCAGCAACGTTTGAATAGTTGCGTTTAGCGGTAGGCTGCTCATCGAGCGCAGCTTTTGCTTTAGCATTATCAAACCAAGTCTTAAAACGCGTCACCTGCGTGGTTGCGTTATCCAAAATGCTGTCACCAGATTTGATAGCGAAACGTAAGCCTTTAAGCGGTAAGCCCATTGCTTTTTTTGCAATCATATAATATTCCTAGCGGTATTAGTTTCAGCCCCTATATTAACCTAAAAAGAGACGAAAGTGAACGGTTATGCACTAGAAAAATCTTAATAAATAACAATAACTTGTATGAGTTATTAGATATTATATTGTAAATACCCTGCTAACTATCAGGAATTAGGTGAAAGTGTAAGTTCTGCTAAGATTATGTTAAGTCGCTATATGGCATAGAGTTATATCAGTAAGTGTGAAGAGTGGTTTTTGATGGCTTTATATCAATTATGTTGGCATGTCATAGCAATTGTGTTGGAATATCTGTGATAATCACATCAACCTGCCATTTTACAAGTTGCTTCGCTACTTCAATGTCATTTACTGTCCATGCACTCACTGGTAAACCGTGCCGATGAGAGTTTTGGATAACCGACTGCGTAATGAGCGGATAATATATACCAAGCCGGGTACAGCCCAATTGCAAGGCAGTATTAGGTGCTGATGCAAGTAATTGTGGCATACGTACTAATAAGCCCCGCGGGATATGTGCGAGTGATTTATTACGTTGAAGCTGGGCGAGAAGTTGGACATCAAAGGTGGTTAGAACGATAGGTAAACTGGCAAGTGGCGTATCTACTAGATAACGTGTCAGTGCCTGTATTAATTTGGAATAATTTGTGCGGTCATGGGTTTTAATCTCTAGCTCAATATGAGTAAATTGAGTCAAAGTAGGGATGAGTATTTTGGGCTTTTGAGTAACAGGTATTAAATACTTAGATAAACTTGATTGAAAAAGAACAGCTTTAGAGGGATAAATCATTGATTGAGCTAACATATCTAAAGTAATGATTTTATGCCCTGATTGTAGTTGGCGTTGAATCTCAACCAAACTGAGCTGATCTACTCGTGACTGCAAGCCACATAATCGTTGTAACGTTTCATCATGAAATATTATCAAATGACCATCTGCAGTCAGCTGTACGTCAAACTCTACCCCTGCCAAGCCACGTGGCTGTAAACCATACGCATGCTCAAAACCATATAGTGTATTTTCTAACGCTTCACTACGTGCGCCTCGATGACCTAAAAGCAGCGTATTATCAAGTTTTATCATAAATGCCTGTTATCAATTGTTTCTTAGCTCAATAGTATGATGCCTCGTAAAATTTTGCCAAAAAATATAAAAACTGTGTGGTACGAATTTAAACAGTTTAATTTTAGAGGGCTTAGCAAAAATAGCAATTATCATCAACTCAGTTAAGATAATAAGCCAGTTAAGCTATGAATATCTTAATGAATGTTTGTTGCGTTTTTGCAACTAAAAACGTCTTTTATGGTCCTTGATAGATTTTATTTGTATATCAATGGTCTACATTACTGACCAACAGCTGTAAACCTCGTATAATGGCCTGATTTTAATATTGGTCTTACATAGCTATCATGGCTGTATGATAATCTAGATAGCAATACTGTCCATCGTTGACGGTGCAAATGAGTAAATCGGGAGCAAAATAGATATGAGCGTAGCGAATAAAAAATGGATGAAATGGCAGAAAGCTGCTGGTATTAGTGTGATATGTGGTTTAGCTATTGCTGGGTGTGATCGTTCGGATAAAGAAGACGATACTGCCGAGACAGCAGAGGTGACAACTGAGCAACCGGCAGCCAATGATGGCACAGTTGTTCCTGCTATTAGCTGTGATAACCCAATGGTACAAGATCGTTTGAAAATCTCCCTAAAAAATATGCTCAATCAGCAGGCACAGACATTGGCTGCTAATTATGCAAACGATGCAGAAGTAAGTGTAAACACTGGTGCTATCAGTGATAAGGTTAACAGTATTTTAATTGATGTACAAAATGCTGCAATTTTACAAGAAGCCAATGCTAATGGTATGACGACCTGTCAAGCAAGTGTCAGCATGACGTTGCCAAGTGAGGATTTATATCAAGCTAGCCAAATGCGTGCTGCTAATAACCAGCCAAGTTTGCAGACTAGTCTCGCGCAAGACAATATTCGCATTAATAATAATATGCTAGTCGATGATACGTTTACTTATGTCGTTGGTGCTCAAAGTGGTCAGATACAAGTACGTATCGCCGGACAGCCAGCCTTAATTACCGTAGTATCTGATGTGATGGCAGGCTCTGTCTTAAAATCAGTTGTGGATGAGCAAATAGCTAAGCGTCAAGCACAAGAAGCTGCTCGTCGCCGTGAAGCTGCGCGCAAAAACAGTGAAAACCAAGTAAATCGCCAGCCAAAAGCTGTAACCCCAGTTGAGCCAGTGCGTCCAGCTAAACCTGCTACGCCGTCTAAACCTGCTACGCCGCCTACTATTAATCAAGGTAATAGCCAAAGTGGTGCTCAAGCAGTAGAGCTACCTAGTGTTGACGCTAAAGCACCAGTAACGCCAGAAGTACCAAAGATCGTTCCTAAAGATGAAAGCATTGATATGGTTATCGTTGAAGATGAAAACGCTACTTATTAACAGTTAGCACTACTTTTGAGCTAGATGATAATTATTTCAAAGTTAGTTATTTAAAAGCTTAGATAAGAAAACGCCCGCAACCATAATAAGTTGCGGGCGTTTTACGTATTGAAGAGTGGTGATGAAACGAAATGAAGTTAGATGATTAAACAAATTATATGCTAGCCATCATTATTCTAGCTGTTTTGTTTCTAGTTATCGTTCTATCCATTAGTTTACTTATTGTTAGTTGTAAAAGCCTCTAGTACCTTACTATTCCATAGTACCTCAGAGACTTGTTCGGGGTCAGTACAGAAGCGTGCGGCGACAAACAGCCAATCAGATAAGCGATTGATAAAGCTCACCGCAGTACCACGAATTGCTTGTGGACGCTCTTGCTGTAATAGCACTGCTTGACGCTCAGCACGGCGACAAACCGTACGCGCTACATGCAGTTGGCTGACCAAAACCGAACCTGTCGGTAAAATAAAATCTTTTAACGGTGGCAGGGTGGTATTCATCGCATCAATCAGTTGTTCTAACCATTCAATATGGGTTGCACTCACACCTTCATATTCTGGCATGGCAAGCTCGCCACCGATATTGAATAATAAATGTTGAATAATGATTAAGGCTTGTGCAAAGTCCAACTCTTTTTGTTGCAAACGCTCAGGTAACTGTTGTTTATTTGGCGTCTCGTTATCAGTTATCGCTTGTGTGAGATGTGCCCGTACTAGGCCGATATGTGAGTTAAGCTCATCGATATCGCCCATTACGCTAAATAGGTTATCAGCTTTACTAACGCGACTACCATCTGCCATGCCAGTACTGCCGTCATCTCCAGTACGTGTATATATTTTGCTTAAGCGATTACCCATGTTTAAATCCTTAGATGTTTTTATCGTTGAATACGGTTAGTTATGCGCTCATTGTAGTATTTTACAGTCGTTTTCGCTAAGATAATGGGTTAAGTTTTATATTGTAGTAATTTTTGGAATGATAAGCGGAATTTCAGGCTTGCTAATAAGCTTAATACTGCCAATATGTTCCTTTTATCTCAATTTATCTATCTTGTTTTAATTAAAAGGCTTTTATACCATGAACACACCACTTGCCGACGCTATGTCTCAGCTTGCCATTTATGATTCACTGACTGGCGGTAAACGTCAGTTTGAACCGCTTAAAGCCGGGCAGGTAGGCATGTATGTGTGCGGTATGACTGTCTATGATTATTGTCATATTGGTCACGCCCGCGTGATGGTTGGGTTTGATATGGCGGTACGCTGGCTTAAGCAATTGGGTTATGACGTTAATTATGTACGCAATATTACCGATATTGATGACAAAATCATCGCTCGCGCTAACGAGAACGGCGAAGATATTAGTGTACTGACTCAGCGCTTTATCGAAGCGATGCACGAAGATGCGACCGCACTTGGCTGCCAAATGCCGGACGCTGAACCACGTGCCACTGATCATATTGATGAGATGCAGCAAATGATTGAGACGCTGGTCACCGGCGACTATGCGTATGCAGGCGACAATGGTGACGTTTATTATGCAGTAGATAGCTTCGCAGATTATGGCAAATTGTCAAAGCGTAATCTTGATGATATGCAGGCAGGCTCGCGAGTCGATGTCGAAAATGATAAGCGGAATCCGTTTGACTTTGTACTCTGGAAATCGGCAAAACCTGATGAGCCGCAATGGGCATCACCATGGGGACAAGGGCGTCCAGGCTGGCATATTGAGTGCTCGGCCATGTCGACTAAGTGCCTAGGCAATACCTTTGATATTCATGGCGGTGGTCATGACTTACAGTTTCCGCATCACGAAAACGAGATAGCCCAATCTGAAGCAGCGACTGGCTGTGAGTACGCGCGTAACTGGATGCACGTTGGTTTTATCAATGTCGATGGCGAAAAAATGTCTAAGTCATTGGGCAACTTCTTTACCATTCGTGATGTAACTGCGAAATATTTGCCTGAAACGGTGCGCTTCTTTTTATTATCGAGCCATTATCGTAGCCAAGTGAACTTCTCTGATAGTGCCTTAGATGAGTCGCACAATAGCCTAAGCAGATTATACAATGCGTTAAAGCTAGCCGAGCAGCAAAAAGGGCAGGCTTTGACAGTCACTGACGAGTTGATAAATGATGCTTACAGGAGCACTGCTGGGCAAGATTTCATTAAAGCGATGAATGATGACTTTAATAGCTCAACGGCGATTAGTGTATTATTTGGGCTGGCACGTGATATTAATAAAGCTGTCAAGGCTGAAGAGGTAGATACTGCATGGCAGTTGGCGCAGCAGCTAAAAGCGTTGGCACAGGTGCTGAACATTCTACAGCAGCCAGTCCAACAGTTTCTGCAAGCAGTGATTGGCGAACAAGCGGATGACGGATTAACCGATGCTGCTATTGATGGCTTAATCATTGAACGTGCAGATGCCAAAACCAACAAAGATTTTGCACGTGCTGATAAGATACGTGAACAACTAAAAGAGGCAGGTGTTGAGCTTGAAGATAGCCGTGCTGGTACGACATGGCGTCGTGCTTAACGTAAAATCTAGCTTTCGTATATACGTATACTAACAAATTAAGTCAGCTTTACGCTGGCTTTTTTTTGCTGACTGCATTAGCTTATTATCAATCTAAAGCTAAAATTTTTTTGTATGCAAACTCCTTATAACCAACGATTTTTTAAAAATATGAATACTTTTAGAAGTGATGATGTTAAAGGTAATAAAATTGCAAATCGTCCTAAGTGCTCTTACTCTTACGAAGCTACGTGGTGCACTGTGCTTCAATCGATATTTGGTTTTATAGTCATTGCACTGGGTACTATTTACACTCCTGTTTATGCTGCAACCAGTGATAATGAAGCTAGCACTAGTGAACAGAGCGCTGGTATTCAAGATAATTCAAAATCACAGGTGGCGACCAAAGCAGAGAACTTGGTCGATTATGCTGCCCAAAAGATTGAAACAATCAAGAAGGAAGGTGTCAGCGTCTCCGGTGTAGCAGAAGAGATTTTTGATCCTACTGAACGCAATGCAGTACAACAAGCTGGAAACTTACAAGGCGATACGGGACTTAAGGGAGAGTATAACGAAGGCTACTATCTTTTAGACAAAATCAATACTGGTCTACCTCCATTGTTTGAGCCACCAAACCTATCAACACCGTTGGCTACTTTAGAGTTTTTCCAATCAGCAGTGATGAAGCAGCAATTTGACTTGGCAGCCTATGCGCTTAATATGAACCTGATTGATAGTGAGGTTCAGCGTAGTCGTTCACTTGAATTGGCCAAACGTCTTGATTTTTTGTTATCTGAAAGAGAGCTCTACTTATTTGATGACCTGCCAGATCGTCCTGATGGTTTAATCGAGCCTCCACTTGGTAATACCAGTAGTATAATGGGTATTCCGCGACGCTCTATTCAACTCGGTTACATCGAGTACCGTGAACGCCGTGTACCTGTCTATCTGGAGCGAGTACAAGTTGATGACAAGGCCCCAATTTGGGTGTTCTCAGCGCAAACGGTTGGCAATATTGACAATCTTTATGAGCAATATCATCCAGCAGAGTTTGAACGCTATCTACCTACATGGATGAAAATACAGTTTTTTAACATTGCCTTATGGGAGTTTTTAGCATTATTTTCATTTTTCTTAATGACTATGGGAGTAGGTTGGCTACTTAGTAAGGGTACTGAAAAAATTATCAGCCATTATATTGATGATGATCAAAAGTACAGCTCTTACGTCGGCAGTACTAACGGTATGGCAGACTTGGTTAGCAAGCTAACCGTACCGCTAACCTTTAGCATTAGCTTTTTATTAGTCTTTACTTTAGTGTCAGGAGGTTTCCCTTATTTGGATGCAGTAGCATCATCGACTCGTCCAATCATTTGGATTGGGTTAGTGTTTAGTACCATGTGGTTGGGTATACGCGTTATTAACTTTTTTGCCAATCGCTATCAAGACATGCAAATTGAGAATTTGGCTGAAGAGCACTTTGATAAGGAGCGTCGCCGCCGCACTTATGTGTCGGTATTTCGTCGCGTTTTTATCTTTGCCATGATTCTCGGCAGTATTTGGATTGGTCTTAGTGAATTCACTAATATGGAAGGCCTTGGCACGACGTTATTAACATCGGCTGGTATTGCTGGTGTGGTCATTGGTATTGCCGCCCAACCTATACTAGGTAATATTATTGCTGGTGTACAGGTGGCCGTCACTCAGCCAGTACGTATCGGCGATACAGTGATGATGGAAGGTGATTGGACAACGATTGAGGATTTACGTTATACCTATGCGGTGCTAAAAACATGGGATGAACGCCGCTTGATTGTACCGATGCGTAGACTAATTACTGAAATTGTAGAAAACTGGTCACATACGGAAGTTCATCAAACTTGTGTGGTTTACCTATATGTTGACTACGGCGCAGATATTAAAGCTATTAGAGAGAAATTTGTGGAACTAGTGAAAGCGAATGAGTTGTGGGACGGCGAAACTGAACCTGAGCTGCTCACTGTATCACTAAGCGAAAACACGATTAAATTACGTGGAAGTTTGGCTTCTGACGGTCCTATGAGTGCTTTCGACTTGGAATGTCAGGTACGTGAACAGATGCTCAATTATCTGTACCATGAACAAAAAGAACATCTACCAGCTGAACGCTTGATATTCAAGGATAGAGATGAATAAGTAGTCATAGGTTAAGTTTTTTGCCCATAAAAAAGTGATGAACATAATTAGACAGATATCAGTAAAATAATCTGATAAATATAGCATGCGATTTGCACGCTTATTTGTTATAATATGGCGTTATTTTTAAGGGATAACTGAGCTATTAAGAGTAAGACTGCGCTATATTTGCGCTAACTTACAACTGATAAATCAATTGCAATTTTCGAGTGTCTCCATTTGTTTAATGACAAATAACTACTGGTTTATTGCTAATTATCTAAAGCTCTATGATTGTAAGTCTTTGCCACATAAGACTTAAATATCGTAAGGTCATACCGGTATCTTGGTTCATTGTCTTAATATGAAAATCCCACCCATCAAAATAACCACCACTAGGGGTCTGTATGTTGCGAATTGTCGATGAAGCCTTAACCTTTGATGACGTCTTGTTGTTACCAGCCTATTCTGAAGTCCTGCCAAAAACTGCCAATCTGTCTACTCGTTTGACCAAAAATATCACTCTGAATCTGCCGCTAATTTCTGCTGCTATGGATACTGTGACTGAGTCAGAGATGGCTATTACTATGGCACAGCTGGGCGGCATGGGTATTTTGCATAAGAGTATGGATATCGTTAAACAAGCCATGCAAGTACGCCGCGTCAAAAAGTTCGAAGCAGGTACGGTCGTTGATCCTATTACGGTACATCCAGAGATGACGATCGGTAACTTATTACAGCTAACTCAAGATAATAATATTTCAGGTGTGCCTGTAGTAGAGAAGGGTACAGATAAAGTCGTTGGTATCGTTACCCATCGTGATTGGCGCTTTGAGACCAATTTATCGTTACCAGTTAGCCATATCATGACGCCAAAAGAGCAGTTAGTCACCGTTCATGAAGGTGAAAGTAACGAAAATATCAAAAAATTGCTGCATGAGCACCGTATTGAAAAAGTCATCGTCATTGATGATAATTTCCGTCTGCGCGGCCTGATTACAGTTAATGACTTTGCCAAAGCTGAAAACAACCCTAATGCTTGTAAAGATGAGCATGGTCGTCTGCGTGTTGGCGCTGCTGTTGGTACGGGTGCAGATACACAAGCGCGCGTTGAGGCTTTGATTGAGGCTGACGTGGATATTATTGTAGTCGATACAGCTCATGGTCACTCAAAGGGTGTCATTGATAAAGTCTCTTGGATTAAGAAAAACTACCCAAATGTGCAAGTTATCGGTGGTAATATTGCGACAGGCGACGCTGCTAAAGCCTTACGCGATGCGGGTGCTGATGCGGTAAAAGTCGGTATTGGTCCTGGGTCTATTTGTACCACGCGTATTGTCGCTGGTATTGGTGTACCCCAAATCTCCGCTATCGATAATGTTGCTAGTGCATTGCAAGACAGCATTCCATTGATTGCAGATGGTGGTATTCGCTATTCAGGCGATATAGCAAAAGCAATCGCTGCTGGTGCGTCGTGCATCATGGTAGGTTCGCTCATGGCTGGTACTGAAGAAGCACCGGGCGAAGTTGAGTTGTTCCAAGGTCGTTACTATAAAGCCTACCGCGGTATGGGTAGCTTAGGCGCGATGTCAGGTTCGAACGGTTCATCAGACCGCTACTTCCAAGATGCCAAAGATGGTGTAGAAAAACTCGTACCAGAAGGTATCGAAGGTCGCGTTCCTTATAAAGGACCAGTTGCTGGTATTGTTAATCAATTGGTTGGCGGTTTGCGCTCATCAATGGGCTATACCGGTTGTGCTACTATCGAAGATATGCGTAGCAAACCACAGTTTATCAAAGTCACATCAGCAGGCATGAAAGAATCTCATGTCCATGATGTGCAAATTACCAAAGAAGCACCGAACTATCGTGTGGACTAAACGAAAGCGTTAACTAAATTATCGCTTTAAATATTCATTCTTTGATATATAATGTCTTTAAGATACAAACAGTCAACAATGCTCGTGTATTGTTGGCTTTTTTTATAAACGATGCAGTAGATAGACTGTGATGTCTGATGGCATTATCTAGTCTTTTACTTTTAGCACCTAGCATAAGGATATAATCATAATGAGCTATTTTGGCACCGATGGTATACGTGGAAAATTTGGTCAACTACCTATTACCCCCGATTTTATTTTAAAACTAGGTTATGTAACGGGGCGAGTGCTCATAGAAAATAATGATAATCCTAATCGCAAACCGAGTGTCGTAATTGGTAAAGATACACGCCTATCAGGCTATGTCATTGAAGGAGCGTTGCAGGCAGGTTTTAATGCCGCAGGGGTAGATGTTCATATGCTTGGCCCATTACCGACACCAGCTATTGCACATATTACTCGTAGTTTCCATGCAGATGCTGGCGTTGTTATTTCAGCTTCGCATAACCCTTATTATGATAACGGTATCAAATTATTCTCAGGTAATGGCAAAAAGCTGACCGATGAGATGCAAAATGCCATTAATGATAAGTTACAAGCGATGATGAATGCATCTCATAGTGATAATGATTTACTCATGCCTATTGTAGATCCAGCGCAGTTGGGTAAGCATACTAGAATTGATGATGCTATAGGTCGATATATTGAATTCTGTAAAGGTAGCTTTCCTTATCAGTATGATTTAGGCCATCTGACGGTAGTAGTAGATTGCGCGAATGGTGCAGGCTATAGTGTAGCGCCGAGAGTCATGCGTGAGCTTGGTGCTACGGTGATTGCTATTAATAATAAACCTGATGGCATTAATATTAATGCTAACTGTGGCTCGACGCATCCCGAAGGTCTGCAAAAGGCTGTATTAGAGCACAATGCAGATGTTGGTATTGCTTTAGATGGTGATGGCGACCGTATCGTGATGGTTGATGAGAAAGGCGAGCTGGTCGATGGTGATGGCATCTTATATGTACTTGCTACCCAAGGTCAGACGCGTGCTGAAGGGGTGGTTGGTACGCTCATGAGTAATATGGGTTTAGAGCTGGCACTACAAAACGAAGGCATTGAATTTACCCGTGCCAAAGTTGGCGATCGTTATGTGATGCAAGAGCTTGAAGCCAATGACTGGATACTAGGCGGAGAGCCATCGGGACATATTTTATGTTTAGATAAGAGTCGTACTGGGGATGCTATTATTGCAAGCTTACAAGTGCTTGCCGTTATGCAATCACAAGGTAAAGCATTAAGTGAGTTGACGGAAGGCTTTGAGATCTTACCGCAAAAACTTGTCAATGTCCGTTTGAATCAAATGCAGGACCCTTACGAGTATGAGGAATTGGTGACAGCTTTTGATAAAGCACAGACTACTTTGGAAGGTCGTGGTCGTTTGCTTATCCGTCAATCAGGCACAGAACCGATGATTCGAGTTATGGTCGAGTCAGATGACGAAATTGAATGTGATGTAATGGCCAATGATTTAGCCAACCACATTAAAACCGTATTGGGCTAATGGTGTTTGATATGATAATAATATTAAAATAAGGAAGCACAATGAGCATGGACTTTACTGATCAGCGTTTATCATATGAAAAAGGTAGTCTTGATCAGCAGTCGGTACCAGCATCACCGTTTGAGCTGTTAAAAGGCTGGATGAGTGAGGCGATAGAGCAGCAAGTGCAAGAGCCGTATGCTATGAGCTTAGCGACTTGCGGCGCGGACAATAAGCCTAGTGTCCGTATCGTTCTTATGCGCGAAATCACTGAGAATGGCGTAGTATTTTATACTAACTACGAAAGCGCTAAAGGTCAGGATATCGCAGAAAATCCAAATGCTGAGGTACTGTTCTTTTGGCATGAGCTTGAGCGTCAAATTCGCATTAGTGGCAGCATTGCTAAAATAAATGCTGATAAATCTGCAGCTTATTTTCAAAAGCGTCCCCATGATAGTCAAGTAGGCGCGTGGGTCAGTCAACCACAAAGCGGTGAAGTGGCTAATCGCGAAGTAATGGAGCAAACCTTTACCGAGCTGCAAGCTGATTACCCAGAGAATTCACAAGTACCAACGCCGGAGTTTTGGGGTGGTTATGAGATTACCATTAATGAGATTGAGTTTTGGCAAGGGCGCGCTAGTCGCATGCATGATCGTATTGTCTATACTCGTGATAGCAGTAATGTGAATAAAGATGATGCTAGCTGGTCTACCAAGCGCTTATTGCCATAAGCTTCTCATTCTTTATTGCAAATAAAAAGGAGCCCAATTTAATTGGACTCCTTTTTTTAGTTATCATTATTTATAGTGGCTAAAATGACAAACAAGACATTTATGTTTGTCTAGATTCATCATACTCGGCTTCAAGGCGCATAGCGTTTTGATAGCTCTCAATGCCAGCAAGCTGCAATGCATATTGCTTAATGTTAGGATAATCTTCAAGCTTTTGACGCTTAGCAAGAATAATTAAATCAAACGATAGCATAAAGTCGGCACCACTCAGTTTATCACCTACAATAAACGACTTATTTTCGACTGATTTATCCAGATATTTGAACAATCTGGTTTTTTCTGTCTCGATATAACCGTTTAAAAACGCATTGTCATCAATGCCTGCTTTACTAGTAAACAGTTCAAGCATTAATGGCAACATGAGTGAGCTTTCTGCAAAATCAATCCATTGCAGATAATAGCCATAATCTGAGCTATCTGTTGCAGGACGCAGACGATCTGGCGCAAATCGTTCAATCAACAACTCAGTAATAGCACCTGACTCAGCATAGATTTGTCCATCCATCTCGATAACCGGAGACTTACCGAGTAGATGTACCGCCTTTAGTGAATCTGGTGCTAAATGAGTCTTGGCATCGCGTTGATGACTGACAACTTCATAAGGCACACCCAGCTCTTCTAATAGCCAAAGCGTACGTAGCGAGCGCGATTGATTAAGATGATGTAAGCGAATCATAGTATTGGCCTTTTTTGATTAGTCTGTTGTGTTAGTCATCGATCGAATGCTATTAGCCTTTAAGCTTAGCAATCAAACGTTTAGCAGCTTCTTCTGATGAGGCTGGATTCTGACCAGTAATCAACAAACCGTCTTCGACCACAAACGACTCCCAATCAGCGGCTTTTTCATAGTTACCGCCATTAGCTATCAGCGCATCTTCTACCAAGAATGGCACCACATCGGTAAGGCCAACTGCTTCTTCTTCTGTGTTAGTAAAGCCAGTAACGGTCTTACCTTTTACTAAGTATTCACCGTCAATCTTAACGTTTTTGAGTGCTGCAGGAGAATGACAAACAAAGGCAACAGGCTTGTCTTGCTTCACAAAAGTCTCAATCAAATTGATAGAGTTTTCATCGACTGCCAAATCCCACAATGGACCATGACCACCAGGATAGAATACTGAATCAAAATCTTCCGCTTTCATATCAGCAAGTTTTTTGGTATTGGCAAGATGCTTTTGAGCATCGCTGTCTTCTTTAAAACGCTTGGTATCTTTCGTTTGCGCATCTTCAGTATCGCTACTAGGATCAAGTGGTGGCTGACCACCAGCAGGAGAGGCGAGGGTCACATTGACGCCAGCATCAAGAAAAGCATAGTAAGGGGCTGCAAATTCTTCTAGCCAAAAGCCAGTTTTTTTACCAGTATCGCCTAATTTGTCGTGTGAAGTTAGTACCATTAAAATATTCATATTTGTCCTTTTTTATTAAAGTGATTTTTAAATTATTGATTGTTAGCAGTCATGCTTAATTCATAATACCTAGTAAATATTGGCATTAGCGATGACTGCTAGCCGTATTCATGTAACAGTATTCATGGTAAAGATGTCATTTTCAGTAGTTGTCTTAACAAATTATGTTGTTAAGTCGTTATTTAACTGTCCAGTGAGCATCGGTTATTTAACAAGAATTATTTAACGTCAGCTACTTTAACGACTGTTTTACCGAAGTTATCGCCATTTAGCATACGAACAAAGGCATTTGGTGCATCGTCTAAACCTTCAGCGATGGATTCTTTAGTTTTCACGTCACCTGACTCTACCCATTTGCTCATGGTTTTTAGGAATTCTGGGAAATGATCGCCATACTCTTCAAAGATGATGAAGCCTTTAATAGTGAGACGACGGCTTAGAATATTGCCCATTAATACACCCAAACGATCCTTACCATCAGGTAGTTCAGTCGCGTTGTATTGAGAGACCAGACCACATACTGGAATACGTGCATGAGCATTTAATAATGGCATGACCGCGTCAAACACTTTACCGCCGACGTTTTCATAATAGATATCAATACCATCTGGGCAAGCAGCTTGTAACTGCTCAGCGAAGTCGTCCGCTTTATGGTCAATACAAACATCAAAGCCTAGCTCATTAACAGCGAAGTCGCATTTTTCTTTACCGCCTGCAATACCAACGGTGCGTACGCCATATTGATTACCAACTTGACCAACCGTTGCGCCAACGGGACCTGTTGCGGCAGCGACGACCAGCGTCTCACCTTTTTGTGGTTTACCGATATCAGTCAAACCCATGTAACCGGTAAATCCGGGCATACCCAATACGCCTAAACCATATGAAGGGTTTGGCATATCTTTATCTAATTTCAGTACGCCTTCGCCATCACTGACGCTATAATCCTGCCAGCCTGAATTTGAAACCACCAAATCGCCGACGGCAAATTTATCAAGGTTAGATTCAACGACTTGAGCAACCGTTGCGCCCATCATTACATCGCCAACTTCTAGTGGATCAGCATAGCTTTTAGCATCGCTCATACGTCCGCGCATATACGGGTCTAATGATAAATAGACGGTACGTAGCAGCATCTCATTTTCATTTGGCGTTGGGATATCGCTGGTTGTCATGTCAAAGTTTTCAGCTTTTGGTTCACCAGTAGGGCGACTCGCCAATTTAATTTGACGGTTTATTTCTTGGTTTTGCTGCTTATCAAAGCTCATGTTAAAGCTCCTTATTGTAGTTATTCATTTTTGTTTTAAGATTTTAAAGTTAGCAGCCACTCAAAGGTGAATGGCTGTTAATAGTGAAAACAATATGCAAAGCTGCTGTTTTATATAAAGTTATTATTTTTATTGGCTTATATTCTCAGATTACAGCTTCTAAAAGACTCTACTACTATTAAGCCACACTGGTTAACGAACGTTCTAAGATACGACGTGATACTTCTAAGTCATTGTTACCGTGTTCGCCCAGTTTTACCATGTTATGCGCTTCAAGCTGCTTGATAATCGGGTCAATCGCTGACTCATCTAATTCAGCATCTGCTAAGCTAACTGGTAGGCCAAGGCTACGGAAGAAGTTCTCGGTATATACGATAGCAGTCTCGATGATGCTGTCGTCGTCTTGTTTTGTATCAGTATTGCTATCGATAGCCCAAACGTTACGGGCATATTGAAGTAACTTGTCTTTTTTGCTTTCTTTTAGCTCACGCATTACCGATGGCAACAAGATGGTAAGAGTACGAGCATGGTCAATGCTATGTAATGATGTTAATTCATGACCAACCATGTGTGTCGTCCAATCTTGTGGTACACCAGTGCCAATCAAGCCGTTAAGCGCCATAGTTGCCGTCCACATAATATTCTTACGTGTCTCTAAGTTTTCTGGATCTGCTTTAACCGCTGCGCCTTCTTCAATCAAAATCTTAAGTAAGCTCTCAGCAAAGGCATCTTGCACTTTCGCATTGACTGGATAAGTCAGGTATTGTTCCATCACATGGACAAAGGCATCAGCAACACCGTTCATTACTTGACGTTCAGGTAATGTCATCGTCTTGGTTGGGTCTAGAATTGAGAATTTAGGGAAGACAAGTGGACTACGGAAAGGTAGTTTTGCTTGACGTTCACTATGGTTAACCACACCGCCGTTATTCATCTCAGAACCAGTCGCTGGAATAGTCAATACGGCACCCAAATCGATAGCAGTATCTATGTTTGCACAACCATTAAGAAGTGCATCCCATGCTTTTTCATGTGAGACAGTGCTGTCATCTTCGTTAAGTGAAGACACGAGCGCGACAAACTTACTACCATCAATGACTGAACCACCGCCAACTGCTAATAGAAAGTCAATGTTATGTTCATTAACCATATCAGCTGCTTTAAGCAGAGTATTGAATTCTGGGTTTGGCTCGATGCCGCCAAACTCAAAGACTTCGCGATTTCCGCTCGCTGATAACGCTTTTCTGACTTCGTCTAGAGTACCTGTGCGTTCAGCCGAGCCGCCACCATAAGTGATAAGTACTTTTGCATCATTAGGTACTAGATCTGATAGTTGTTCGATTTGGCCTTCGCCGAAGACGATACGTACTGGGTTGTAATATTGAAAGTTATTCATAAGGTTCCTGAAATCCATTTAGTATTGGTTGAGTGTATGGTTTGCAAAAACAGACTAGAAAATTATCTAATCCGTTTTTGCGTATGTGGGCATTGTACAGTAATTAGACCGGTCGTCTATAGGTTTTTACAAAACTCTCGTATATCTATCATTTATAAGAAACTGGATATGAAAATGAGAATGCAAAATCTTTGAGCAGAACTTAAAGTGCAAGCTTAGTAACCCATATGCTGTTAAGCGCTGCTTAGATCATCTTGAGAGTAAAGTAGTTAGGATGAAACTGATAGATAAAGAGGCTTGTCTAATATAGCTCATAGGCTAGACGTAATAGGTCTTGGAAATAGTTTTTACAAACTTAAAGCTAAATATAAAAGGGATACAGAGCAAAGAGCCGCTATTAGCGGCCCATCTCTGTAGTGGTCATCTGCCATACTTCGGCAAGTGGTGTATTGGTTTGACTAATTTTAGCAATCAAGCTAGCACCAAGCCATGCAAAGTACCAACGCTTCGCCACACTTTCTGCAGCGATATTATCGAGTTGTGGTACAGAGTTATCTGCCCAGCCAGCTTTGATTTGTTCGGCAAGCCAACTGATGGTTTGCTGGTAACCGGCGTAAAGTACTTTACGCATGGGCTCTGACATATCGGCAACCTCGGCGCTAAGCTTAACGACCAAACATTTTTCGTGATCACAGCCGTTTTGCTGAGTGTCATACCAGCTTTGAAAATAGTCATAAAGCTTTTGCTGCGCGCTAATATCTTGGGCGCCAATAGTCTCAAGGCGATTCTTATACTTGGTAAAGTAATGATTGATAATAGCTTCACCAAACGCTTCTTTCGAAGCAAAGTAATGATAGAAAGAACCTTTAGGGACGCCTGCCGTGTCTAGTATCTGCTTGATACCGACAGCAGTGAAGCCCTTCTGCGCAATCAGTTGGTAACCTATCGCTAGTAGGTGGGCCCTTGTATCTGAAGGTGCAATATTTGATGTTGTAGCAGTTTTAATAATAGACATAAGAGCTCTGTTCTCCTTAGAACAATGTTTTTTAGTTTTATAATTATATTAGTGTAAGAGTTTCAAACTAAGGCATCAGGTTATAACGCTTAAAAACATTGCGTAGTGCTGTGTAGTGCTATATTACATAAGTATAATTTTATAGAAGTTACGTTTTATCAACAATGTTTAACGCCGAAGCAGTCTTGTTTTATCTACCGTCTATGTTACCATTAGACCAGTCGTCTAGCAAGCTTGGTTTTTGACTTAATAGCTTTATCGTCTATATAAGGTATATAGTCTAGAATCTTGCTAGCGCTTTTTTATGATTTTCGCAAAATATTTTATAAAGAATAATTTTAATTAACATCACACTAATAATCATCACAACTAATTAAGGGTAGTAGTTATGACAACCAATAATACTGATAGCAATAACAACGCCTATAGCGACTTTCATTTGCAGTATATTGCAGGTGAGTGGCAGAGCGGACAAGATGACAGCATCAATACTAATGTCAATCCATATAATGGCGACACGCTGGTCGAGATTAAACAGGCTACCAGTAAGCAGCTTGATGAAGCCTATCAAGCGGCAAATGCGGCACAAAAAGAATGGGCGCAAAAGACGCCAGCTGAACGCGCCAGTTTAATGTATAACGTCGTCAATGTCTTAGATCAGCGTCAAGACGAGATTGTCGATTGGCTCATCAAAGAGTCGGGCAGTACGCGTATCAAAGCAATGGTAGAATTCGGTAGTGCGCGTGCGATTACGCTTGAGGCCGCAAGCTTTCCTAACCGCGTCCATGGTGAGATTCGCGCGTCAAACACGCCTGGCAAAGAAAACTTCGTCTACCGTGAGCCAATCGGTGTCGTAGCCGTCATTAGCCCATGGAACTTTCCGCTACATCTTACCCAGCGTTCTATCGCGCCTGCATTAGCACTCGGTAACGCGGTCGTACTCAAACCTGCAAGTGACACACCTATTACGGGTGGTTTACTGTTAGCAAAAGTATTCGAAGAAGCCGGTTTGCCAAAAGGATTACTCAACGTTGTCGTCGGTGCTGGTAGTGAGATTGGTGATGCCATTGTTACTCATGACATTCCAAGCTTTGTATCCTTTACTGGTTCAACTTCAGTGGGCAAACACATTGGCGAGCTGGCTAATGGAGGCGACTACATTAAACAAGTCGCGCTTGAGCTAGGTGGTAATAGCCCATTTGTCGTATTAAAAGATGCGGATATTGAGCAAGCGGTTAAGGCAGCAGCCTTCGGTAAGTTCCTTCATCAAGGTCAAATCTGTCTCGCTATCAACCGTATTATAATTGAAGACGAGATTTATGATGACTTTGTTGAGCGCTTCTTAGCTCATGTTAAAACCTTAAACGTCGGTGATCCGAACAAGCAAGATACGGCAGTCGGTCCAATCATTAATGAAAAACAAGTCAAATCACTGAAAGAAAAAATCGCTAAAGCACAGGAAGAAGGTGCCAAAATGATTTTGAGTGGTGAGATAAAAGGTCAGGTAGTACCACCGCATATCTTTACTGAAGTGACGCGCGATATGGATTTGTCACGTAATGAGGTGTTCGGACCATTGGTCGGTATCATCCGTGCCAAAGATGAGGAGGATGCATTATCGATAGCCAATGACTCAATGTATGGTCTATCTAGTGCGGTATTTACAGCAGATATGCAAAAAGGTCTGCGCTTTGCTCGCGGTATCAGAGCTGGCATGACCCATATTAATGATATCTCAGTCAACGATGAGAGCAATATGCCATTTGGCGGCGAGAAAAACTCAGGTATTGGTCGCTTTAATGGTGAATGGATACTGGAAGAATTTACCAGAACGCATTGGATATCAATGCAAAATGAACCGCGTCAATATCCGTTCTAATAACGTTAAACTTAATTAAGACGTATGAAAAAGACCGCTTTTATAGCGGTCTTTTTTTGTGAGTGTCACATGTCATTGTGAATCGCTTTATATAAAAACGTACTATCGAGAATGAAAACCTAGCAAGGCTTCAATTTCTTCAATACTCATATTTCTAACAAGCGCTTGCTCTTCTACCGACAGGCGATTGGTATGTTCTTTTATCATCGTATGAATGCTACGAGAGATCTCAGATGTCGTTGCATAATACATTTGTGGCTGTTCTTTGGTAAGCGTCATCAAAAATTTATTGACGATTTTGCGTTTTTCTTCCGGTGCATTTTCTTCAGTCATAGTATTCTCCTAGAAGTGAACCATTTAAGCAGCGAAGGTCTTAACAGTCAATGAGGCGAGTGTAATGTAAAAGATGAAGGAGCGATAATGTTTACGGCTATCCATTGTATAGTTTATAACATTCATTTAAAATGAACTTTAATATCTATTTTCTAAAATTACCCTAAGAAGACGGTCATGCAATCTATTAACTTACCTAGCAAGCCACCAAGCTCTCCGCATCCTATTCTTAATTTGAGCTTTCGCATATTTTTTAGTGCAGCGGCAGTATTTGCGGTAGTGATGATGGTGCTGTGGTCATTTGTATTTACTGGACATACTGATATCGATGCGCAGGTTTTAAATCCGTTGTACTGGCACGGCCATGAAATGATTTATGGTTACGCCTTGGCGGTGGTCGCAGGGTTTTTACTGACAGCGGTAAAGACTTGGACAGGAGTGATGATGCCGCATGGTTACAAGCTGCTAGGCATTTTTAGCTGCTGGTTGCTGGCACGTCTTAGCTGGCTCGCTTTTGGGCTGGGTATGACGATTGCGGGTAGCAGTATATCGTTGTTATATGCTGCCGCAGTTTTTGATTTATTGTTCATCGGCTCGATGGCTTTTGTGATATTTCGAGCAGTATTGCAAGTAAAGCAATACAAGCAGATGGGTATTTTAGCGAAGCTGGCACTATTAACTTTAGGCAATGGATTGTGTTACTGGGGTATTATCAACGCAGACATGAGTACGACCAGAGTAGGTATTTACTTGGGTTTTTACTTAATTATCGGTTTGGTATTGACCATTGGTAGACGCGTGGTGCCATTCTTTATTGAACGGGGTCTTAGCGTGAGCAATGCTGAAGGCGTCAAAGAAACCGTCACCTTACGTAATAGCAAAGTGCAAGATATCGCCAGCCTAGTGTTCTTTTTAGCCTTTTTTATCGTGGATTTGTTTTACCCTAATAAGTACTTACTTACCGTTACCGCGCTTGGCGTGGCAGTGGTCAATATCGTGCGCCTAAAAGGTTGGTATCACCGCGGTATTTGGCAAAAACCATTGTTATGGTCACTATATATCGCGTTTTTAGGTATGTGTTTGAGCTTCTTGTTGTATGCGCTACAGCCATGGTTAGGGTACGCGCATAGTATTGCTATGCATGGGCTAGCGATTGCAGGTGTTGGGATGATGACGGTGGCGATGATGACGCGGGTATCGCTCGGGCATACGGGACGCAGTATTCATCAACCACCCAAGAGCGTGAATATAATGTATGGACTAATGGTGCTGGTGTTTGTTAGTCGGGTATTATTACCGCTCGTTGATGTGAGTCATTATCTATTATGGATTATGATCGCTCAAGGTGCGTGGATTGCTTGCTTTGTGCTATTTTGCATGAGTTATCTGCCGATGCTCGCACGTCCTAGACCCGATGGTTTATTTGGGTGATATAATTAAGGTTTAGAGAGATAAGTCTTTAAATAATTTGAATGAAACAGGAGCGCAAATTTATGCGACTGACCAATTATAGTGATTATGCACTGCGCTCATTAATTTATCTAGCAGTGAAGCCAGAGCCAGAAACACTGGCAAATATCAGTGATATCGCCAGCAGCTATAATATTTCTAAAAGTCATTTGACCAAGATTATTCATCAATTAGGTCAGCTTGGTTATATAGAAAGTGTGCGCGGTAAGAATGGTGGTATTCGGCTGGCTTATGCGCCTAAAGACATCAATTTGGGTGTATTGATTAAACAGATAGAGCCTGATTTTGACTTGGTCGAGTGCTTTGCCACGCCAGTCAGCAGTGATGATAGAAAGCCACGCTCGACAGGTTTGCCAATCACGCTTATCAATGAAGATGTCAATAAAACTGTAGGCTGTGTAATTACGCCAGTATGTCAACTTAAAGGCGTGTTTTTTGAAGCGTTAACGGCGTTTATTACCGTCCTTGAAAAATATACTTTGGCAGATATTATTGATAATAAGGACGAGCTAGGTAAGTTTTTGTTCTGCTAAAAAGTGTAAAAAGGCTCAAAACCAGCGATATAGTAAATCCACTATATTGCTGGTTTTGAGCCTAGATTTTTATCATTCAAGTTTAGTAGTACTCAAACAATAGACTTTCTGAATACTACTAATACTTGTTATTGGCTATTAGTTGCTAAGCTGCTCTACCTTACGCGAGCCTTGTGGCTGAATAGGGCGGTTATTACCTTCGTACAGATCAGACATAATAGCAAACTGATCGCTAGCAAGGGTCAGAGGTTGCTTACTGACATACCATTGGACTTGTTCTGAACAAGGTGGTGTCGTTAGCGAGCCACTATAATGATAGAAAGTAGGCATTACAGGTGCTAAAGCAGACAAATCAACTTTATTGGCTGTGAATTCATCATCGTTTAAGGTAGTGATTTTAGTGCCGTTTAGCAATACGCGTAGCACATCATTGGCTTCACCAATTTGCAGCATAATACCCATTACAGCAAGATTGCCTTCACTATTGGCATGAACAAAATGAATTTCGCCTGGATAGTTCTGACTACCGAATTGATGCTCGCTTGGGGTATGGTAATGGAATTGCTTGAGCACATAGCGCTCATTGTCTAACTGAATTGTATTGTCTTCGGTCGTTGGTGTGTAGACGACAGTATGACCATTATCATGAATGCGGACATCGGTAGATTGGTTATAGTTAATGACAGGAGCGGCTGCACTACTGGCGGTAACGTTTGTAATATTGATAGGCGATTGCTGTTTGCCAATTTTGCAAGCGTTAGCACCTTCGACGTCACCCCAATATTCGGGGCCTGTATTGCCTACATATGACCATTTAGGATGATGGACGCTATTATTATCTTGCGCTGCCACTACGGTCGCATTGGCATCAGTAGGCTGATCTTTCAAAGCTTGCTGATTAGAGGTACAGGCAGAAAAACCTAGGGTGCTTACTGCCAAGATAGCAGTCGCTAAATAATGACGATTCATATTACAGTCCTTAATATGGTTAAAACGATAGTGTTATAGTTCGTTCAAAATAAAATCGATACGGCTTCTGTCAGCCTCGCGCGCAGATAAAACACATCACACTTTTATTTGATATGGGCTATAGCTTGCACTTAGTTTATTTATATCAACATTATTATCAATTGGCTATAAAACAGATTTATTAAAATATGGTTAAATGAATAATTAATAAATTTAACACTATTCGTTAATAAGAATATATTTGTAAGAAGGGTTTATAACAGAACGGTATTTATTTAGCAAATTACGATTACAGAAAAATATTAATGTGTAATAAACAGTTTTTGGAAAATTTTAAGAGATTTTCTCTTTAAAAGATGAACTTACGCAGTTATTTCTCAGAGTAGTAAAATCAAAGAAGCCACCAAGATGGCAGCTTCTTTTCTAGCTTTATCTTTTAACTTTTAAAGAATTACGCTTTTTCAAGCTTAGGGCGCGCTTTTTCAATAGCTTTTAATAGTGCTTTTTCAAATCCACCAATTTCAAACTTAATCAAGCTTGAATGGGCAGCACAGAAGTTATGAGTTTCGCGCCATTGATGCGCAAGCTCGGTTGCCCAGTTGCAATACTGTTTACCTGCATCTTGCTCATCTTTAAGCGCTTGCTTGGTAGTAGGATGTAATAGTAGCTCAGGTAAGACTGCTTCAAGAAGCTTTGCCGGTGGACTCATAAAAGTATCGTCAACGTGTAAGCTTCTGCTAGCAGGATGATAAGCCAATAGCGAACCTGCATGAATTTTTTCATTAGGCGAGATATAGTAGACCCCCTGAGATAAGGAGAATTCAAGCTCCGGATAACGCTTGGCGACTGCATCGCTTTCGACCAAATCATCTGCCCATGGTATCTCAGGTATTTGTTCATGATGACGGCTACTGCCGTAAAATTCGGCTTGCGGAAAGTCTTTTGCCATTTGGACGCAATGCACCGTATGGAAAGGATGAAGATTTAACACGGCCTCTACATCTTGACCGTCATTGGTCAATGCCATGACTTTATCTCGGACATCATCCGTCAGCTTATAGCTATCTAAAAAAATAAACTTGCCTGACTTTAATTGCACGAGCGAGCATTGAGTGCCTATATCAAGCACCCCTCCCAATCGGAATGACCCGCGTATATTCCAAAATCCTGCCCCTAAATCATAAATTTTATCTGCCATCTTTATTATCCTTTGTTAATCAATGATTGGTCTAATAGTTTTTAAGATCAGATCCTACGAGATTTGTCGAACTTGTTCCTGATAATTTTTCTTAGCAACTACTTTAAATAATTATGAACTTTAGGTGGATAAAAGTCTGTTATAAAAGCGATGTGGAATGTATAGATAATTTAGACTGATGCTGATTGGGCAACTAAAACAGAACATAATACGCTTCTAACAATGGATAAGTGATTTCAATGAAAGGGCAATAATGTATCAAAACATTTAATAGGCAATGCTTGACAGTATGCATCTGTAATTGTTATAAAGCATCTACCTAAACGAATATAGTTAAACAAATGCCTATATCATCAGATTCAAATCTTAGAAAGATATATATTAGAGATTATAAGTCACCTCAAGCTGCTGTAGACTATGCTAAGTCTATCGGCGGCGCTCGGATTATATTCCCAAATGGAGATTATCCATGTAGTTTGGTGATTAATAGTCCCAATATCGAGCTGTTTAGTGACGGTAATACCATACTACGTGCTGCAGGCTCCTCTACTGTCGTTGATGTAAAGGCAGGTGGAATCAACTTTGTGTTGGACGGATTCGACGTACGTGGTCAAACATCACGTAATGAATCTAAATCTAACGTTAATGGTAACAAAAGCAATACTGATGCCTTGCACTGCATTCGTATTCAAGAACGTGGTGCTCGTCTACGCAATTTTAAAACAAGAGGGGCACGTTACGATGGAATCTATCTTAAATATAATGGACAGATAGATTTTGAGGCAGAGGACTTCTTATGCGATTCTACTGCCCGTAATCCGGTATCTATTATTGCAGGACAAGGTTTTAAATTTACACGTGGTAGAGTACGTTTAGATAATAACTTTACTGCGGGACAAGGTAAATTAAGAAGCGGTATATATTTATTTGATTGTGAGCCAAATAATATCAACGATAAATATCGCGACATTAAGTTTAAAGATGTGGTTTTTGAAAATGCTGGTAAACGTTACGGCAATAATCAAGTTATATTTCAAGATACCAACATAGGTAATTCAAATGATTTAGGCGTTTACTTTGAAGACTGTGAATTTATTAAGTCCGGTACAGCTACTGGATCTGCCTATGTACGCCTAAAAGCTAATACAAAATTAAAAGAGTTCAGTAATATTCACTTTAAGAGAACTCGTCATCAATTTAGAGCAATGGCAATTGCTAGCGGTCGCGAGATATTACTCAAAAACTCCACTTTTAACGACGTTGTTATCGATGAGCAAAGCTTAACCTTTGCTATTAGGTTATCGACTGGGACTGTTGTATCGAATGTGAGAACAACCGCAGATAAAACGGCGGCTAAATCTAAAGCCACGAGTTTCCGCACCTCATTGAATAAGCCCGTAAATTTGCTTTTAGATAAGAAAAGTAATGTAAAAGTTATCGATGTTCCTGGGTACTAAAATTATAGTTCTAATCAATATAAGCCGCCTTAAGCGGCTTTTTTTGTGTCTCAAGATTATAAATCGTGTTGGTCAAAAAGTTGCAGCTTTGATTAAAAGTATTATGATTACTCTATGATTCAGCTCTCATAATTATTCTTAACGTTTAAGCTTGATAACCAATACCAAACTTACATAACATTTTGCATCTTAAGCCCAACTTTTAGTGTGCTACCATGATGCGCTTGTCATTATGACTATAAATTTAGGCCTTTATATTTATATATTTACAGCCTGTTCCTACCACCCACGCCGATATCAATCGCGTATAACATAGTCAGTAACTTTGTGAATCACACACCAGATAACGCCTCAATTAATAACACACCGCAAGATAGCGCGAATTCAACTGTCTCTGCAAAATCATTGACTACCTATGCTCCTCAATCTAATTCACCTTCATGGGTTTTAAAACTAACCATTGGCTTGATTGGCATGTTTGCTTTTTTGCAGGTGTATTCCATCCAAGCAGTGTTACCTGTACTGATGGTAGACTTTGCTGCGACTGAGGTCCAAGCAGGCATGGTCGTTGGCGCGACAGTGATGGCGATTGCTATCATGTCACCATTTTTAGGAATGTTGTCCGATGCAGTAGGGCGCAAATCATTTATCGTCGGAGCGTTATTATTTTTAGCGATACCGACAGCGCTCATTGCGCAAAGTCCGAGTATTGGCTGGATGGGTCTGTGGCGCTTTATGCAGGGCTTGTCCGTGCCCGGTATTACCGTAGTGACAATTGCTTATATTGGTGAAGAGTTTGAGGGACGGGCAGTTACTGAACTGATGTCATTTTACGTTTCAGGTTCAGTACTTGGTGGCTTTTTAGGACGCTTTCTGCTTGGGCATTTGCATGAGCTTATCGGCTGGCGTTATGGTTATTATGTGATGGCTGCAATGACGCTGATAGGTGCAGTATGGGTAGGTAAAATGCTACCAACCTCACGTTGTTTTGAAGCCAATCCAAACTTTCGATCCGCTATGCAGACGTTGGGCGAGCATCTGACGAACCGTTATGTGGTTACGGCTTGCTTGCTCGGTGCTTGCGTACTGTTCTCTTTGGTGGGCTGCTTTACCTTTATCAATTTACATCTGGCCAAGACTCCATATGAGCTAGGTACTGGACAACTTGCCAATATCTTTGCTGTGTATTTAATAGGCGTAGTCATTACCCCATTATCGACGACACTATTGCGCCGATTTGGCGCAGCGCGTACGGTACGAGTGGCCGTAATGGTATCGATGGTAGGGGTAATATTGACCCTAGTGACGCCATTATGGGGTGTGATTGTTGGGCTAGCGATCATGTCATCTGGCGTCTTTATCACCCAAGCTGCGACCATTAGTTATATTGCAGTCAACGTCAAAAAGGGACGCTCATTGGCCTCTGGTTTATACTATATGGGCTATTACGCAGGCGGGACAATGGGTGCATGGCTATGCGGAATTGCCTATGCACGTGGGGCGTGGACGCTGACAGTATGGCTGTTGTTAATTGTGCAGGTTTTAGCGTTATTGGTAGCAAGCTTTGGCATGATTAAAACCAAAGCTCGTACTGCTTAAGTTAAGTCTCGTACTATTCAAGATAAATATCAGCTAACACAATGTGGTAAGTAGTGGAATCATTATCCTCGAATGCTGAGTGTTGTCACGCTTACGTGCGCGCGCTTTACATAGGACTGGTTTTTTCTTACTATCAATAAGCACCCTGTTAAAAGGCAACTTATAGTCAAGCCATTATTAGTCAAGCTACTATAAAATAGTGACAGCGTTAACCTCGCTTATTAAAATAATAGCTTGCTTCTAAGTAAAAACAAAATTATTAAAAATTTAATTGCCTATGCCTTATTTATATTTATTCATAATTTACAAAAATGAGAATTCACAAAAACGACAAACAAGGAAGTCCGATACATGTCAAATATTTATAACAGCGCCCCGTCAGCCTACGAGTTTCCACTACTGATCAAACAACTATTAAACCGCGCCAAAACAGTATCATTAGATCAAGAAATTATTTATGCGGACAAAAAACGCTTTACTTATAAGGATTTATTTACCCGCATTAACCGTTTAGCCAATGTCTTAGCAGGCTTAAATCTCGATGCTGGGGATGTGGTAGCAGTGATGGATTGGGATAGTCATCGTTACCTCGAATCGTACTTTGCTGTGCCTATGTCGCAGTATATTTTGCAGACGGTCAATATTCGCCTGTCGCCTGAAAAGGTGCTCTACACTATTAATCATGCTAAGCCAAAAGTGTTAATGCTGAACTCTGAGTTTGCACCATTGGTCAAAGACTATCAGTTTGAAAACTCAAGTATTGAGCATATTATTTGGCTAGATGACAATGGAGTGTCGCATGAAGGCGTCTTTGGTGGTAACCAAAGTCGCGTAGCAGGTGAATATGAGGCATTATTAGAAGCAGCTGACACCACCTTTGATTTTCCAGATTTTGATGAAAATACTATTGCCACAACCTTTTATACTTCAGGAACGACAGGTGATCCAAAAGGCGTGTTCTTTAGCCATCGGCAATTGGTGTTACATAGCTTAGCAGAAGCAGCATCATTAGGTATGCTACCCAATAAACAAGGCGTTAGCTACGGTGATGTTTATATGCCGATGACCCCTATGTTCCATGTTCATGCATGGGGCTTTCCGTTTACGGCTACTATGATTGGCTTAAAACAAGTCTACCCAGGTCGCTATGCCCCTGATACTTTGTTAGATTTAATCGTCAATGAAAAGGTAAGTATCACCCACTGCGTGCCAACGATATTACAAATGGTGCTCAAAGAAGCACAAGATCGTGATGTCAGCTTTAATGGTTTAAAAATGATCATTGGTGGTTCAAGATTGACGGAAGGCTTGGCTAAATCGGCATTGGCACAAGATATTGAGGTGTATACAGGTTACGGAATGTCAGAAACCGCGCCATTGATTAGCTTAACTGACTTTAGTGTTGATGAGCCTGAGATGACTGAAGATGAAGATATTAGCCGTCGCTGTATGACAGGTAAGCCAGTATTGATGGTCGATGCGCAAGTCTGGGGTACAAACAATGAGTCGGTAGGCGTCGGTAAAGAAAACACTGGTGAGCTAGTGCTGCGTGCGCCATGGTTAACCCAAAGCTACCTAAAAAATGACGATGCGGGTAAAGAGCTGTGGGAAAACGGCTATATGCATACTCAGGATATTGCCTATATTAGACCTGACGGTTATATCAAAATTACCGATCGTCTCAAAGACGTTATCAAGTCTGGCGGCGAATGGATCTCATCATTAGAGATTGAGACTATTTTATCGTTGCATCCAGCGGTAGCGGACGTGTCAGTAATTGGTGTCCATGATAAACAGTGGGGTGAGCGCCCATTAGCACTAGTGGTACTAAAGCCAAATAAACAAGACACCAGCGCTGAAGATATTATTGCCATTGCAGAGCAGGCAGTCAGTAAAGGTATTATCCCCAAATATGGTGTACCAAGTGATTTTAAGTTTGTTGATGAGCTGCCTAAAACCTCTGTTGGCAAGCATGATAAAAAGGTAATGCGAGAGATGTATGCCAATCAGACGCAAGTGTAATTAATCTTCACTGTAATCATATTGCAGTTTATGTGCTAAACGGTTGACCTTTATTACTAGCTCTGCTACATTTTAAACCGATACATAACGTATCGGTTTTTTTGGTTCTAGCAGGGAAAGCCAGAGCAACAATACTTAAGCTGTTATATAAATTTGCTATATTGTACTTATAATATATAAAGCGACTATTCAAACTTCATTTGCTATTTCATATAGTATATATATAGTCGTATTGCATCACATTTCGTTTACGCTAAGGATAGCCATTATGAGCGAGCAAGCCACCAATTTAGCTTCTAACCAAGCCTCCAAAGACACCGTCACCTCTACACAGAATGCCAATTTTGCTGATATCTATAACGCTTCAATCAATGATCGAGAGCAGTTTTGGGCAGAGCAAGCCAAGCGTATCTACTGGCATAAAGAGCCTGAGCAAATCCTTGACGATAGTAATCTGCCTTTTGCTAAGTGGTTCGTGGGTGGTGAAACTAACCTTTGCTATAACTGTGTAGATCGTCATCTTCCCGAACGTGCTGAGCAAGATGCTTTTATTTGGCTCTCATCAGAGATTAATCAAGAGTTAACAGAGACTTATCCAGCAGTGATTGACGCGTTTAAAGACTTGGGTAATAACGTTGAGTTCTATACTGACTATACCAAACGTCGCCTAACCTATAACGACTTATATAAAGAAGTTAATTACTTTGCAGATGTCTTGCAGCGTCATGGTATCGAGAAGGGCGATCGCGTTATCATTTATATGCCGATGATTTTAGAAGCCGCTTATGCCATGCTGGCCTGCGCTCGTATCGGTGCGGTACATTCAGTCGTATTTGGTGGTTTTGCTGCGCATAACTTAGCCATTCGTATGGATGATGCTGAGGCAAAAATGGTTATTACCGTGGATGCTGGTCTGCGCGGTGGCAAGGTAGTCAATTATAAAAACCTTGTGAATCAAGGAGTTGAGCAGGCAAGCGTAAAACCTGAGCATGTGCTAGTAGTCAATCGCGGCGTGTTGCCATTTGAACCGCAAGATATCGATGTGGATTATGCGACTCAGCGCCGCATCAGCTGCGAGGCCAATGCTGTGGTAGAGCCAGTTTGGCTTGAGTCAAACACGCCATCATATCTGCTCTATACTTCTGGTACTACGGGTACGCCAAAGGGTGTGCAACGTGATACGGGCGGTCATGCAGTAGCACTCACTACCTCGATGGATTATATCTACGATGGCAAGGCAGGCGAGACCTTTTGGGCGATATCGGATATTGGCTGGGCGGTCGGACACTCTTATACTATTTATGCGCCATTACTGGCTGGCATGACGAGCGTGATGTATGAAGGCTTACCACATCGACCAAATCCAGGTATCTGGTGGCGTATCGTAGAAGCCAACAAAGTTAATATTTTATTTACTGCGCCGACCGGTGTGCGTATGCTCAAAAAGCAAGATGAGACTTGGATGACCCGCTACGATGTATCAAGCGTTAAGTCGTTCTTTTTAGCAGGCGAACCACTTGATGAATCAACGGCCAATTGGCTTACTCAGCATTTAGGTGTGCCAATTTTAGATCATTACTGGCAAACAGAATCTGGCTGGCCGATTCTAAGCAACACGCCAAAGTTCAATCATAAACCACATAAGCAAGGCTCGCCCGGTTATCCAATGTATGGCTATGATGCACGCGTCATCAATGAAGAAACAGGAGAGCCTTGCGCTGCTGGTGAAAAAGGGCTATTAGCCATTAGTGCGCCATTACCACCGGGTTGTCTCACGACGGTATGGCGTAATGATGAGCGCTTTATCAGCAGCTATTTTGGGCTGTTTGATGGTAAGCAATATTCAACTTCAGACTATGCTGTGACCGATGAAGATGGGTATTTCTATATTCTTGGTCGTACCGATGATGTGATTAACGTGGCTGGGCACAGACTTGGTACTCAAGAGATCGAAGAAGCTATTAGCACCCATCCAGAGATGGCAGAGTGTGCCGTTGTGGGTATTCAGGATGAATTAAAAGGCGAATTGCCCATCGCTTTTTGTGTGCTAAAAGATCATGAGCAAGTAGCGACGACCGAAAACCGCTTCCGTCTTGAGCAGCAAGTAATAGGTGCCGTTGTGAAGTCCCTTGGTGGTATCGCCAGACCAGCAGCGATTTATTTTCCGCAAGCACTACCAAAGACTCGCTCTGGCAAAATTCTACGCCGTGCTATTCGCGCATTAGCAGAGAACAAGCCTACCGGTGATATGTCAACGCTTGACAATCCAACTGCGATTGATGCCATTAAACAATCCATGAAAGATTATTGATTAATACAAAATGTTAATCTGTATTCGCTAGTTGTGAATAATTATCTGAATATTGCACAAAAGCTCATGAATCGTCATGGGCTTTTTTGTTTACTCAACTGTTCTATATATCAACGCTGATAGCTAACGTTACCAAAATTTCAACAAAGCACTTGACCCTAAAATTGATTTATTGTTATAGTCAATAACGATACGAAATAAATCATTTTAAAATAAAGTTTCATTAATAGTAAAACATCGATTTTGACACTCTTAATAAATACAGACGCTGCTTAACGGCAGTCTCGCAAACAAGATAAGGATATCTTATGCACCACGTCCAGCAGCTCATCAATGGTCAATTTACCAAATCAACGACTAGCGAATGGCTCGATATCACTGATCCAGCCACGCAAGAAGTCATCGCTAAAGTCCCGCAAACCACTGACGATGAGATCAATCAAGCCGTCGCTGCCGCCCAGACGGCTTTTCAAACATGGCGCAAGACCCCAATTACCACGCGTGCGCGAATCTTTTTAAGATATCAAGCGCTCATACGTGAGCATATGGATGAGCTAGCAGGAATCTTAACTGCTGAACAAGGAAAAACCATTGCTGATGCTCGCGGGGATGTATTCCGTGGTTTAGAAGTGGTCGAGCATGCAGCGGGTATTGCTAACTTACAGATTGGTGATTTTGTTGAAAATGTCGCCTCAGGCGTTGATACGTATAGTATCTGGCAGCCACTAGGTGTCTGTGCTGGTATCACCCCGTTTAACTTCCCAGCGATGATTCCGCTATGGATGTTTCCAATGGCGATTGCTACGGGTAATACTTTTATCTTAAAGCCTTCTGAACAAGACCCAATGGTTACCATGCGTTTGGTTGAGTTGGCAGTCGAAGCGGGCGTGCCTGAAGGTGTGCTCAACGTGGTGCATGGTGGCAAGGCCACCGTTGATGCCATTTGTGATCACCCAGATATCAAAGCGGTTTCATTTGTTGGTTCTACCGCTGTTGGTAAGCATGTCTACGAGCGCGCTAGTAAATCTGGCAAACGTGCCCAGTGCATGATGGGCGCCAAAAACCATGGTGTTATCTTGCCTGATGCCAATAAAGAACAAACGCTCAATCAGCTAGCAGGTGCTGCATTTGGTGCTGCCGGTCAACGTTGTATGGCGCTGTCAGTCGTGGTGCTAGTCGGTGCAGCAGGGGAATGGATTGATGATATTAAAGCTAAAGCAACAGGCTTAGTCGTATCAGCAGGTAAGCATGATAAAGACTTAGGCCCACTGATTTCTCCGGCTGCAAAAGCCCGTGTTGAGCATTTGATTGATACTGGTGTAGAAGAAGGGGCTAGCTTGATTCTTGATGGTCGTGGCATTACTGTCGAAGGCTATGAGAAAGGCAATTTTGTAGGACCGACTATCTTTGATAATGTCACAAGTGATATGCAAATTTATCAGCAAGAAATCTTCGGGCCAGTACTTTGTATTATGCGTGCAGCTAGCCTTGATGAGGCAATTGAAATGCTTAATGCCAATCCACATGGTAATGGCACGGCTATCTTTACTCAGTCGGGAGCGGCCGCGCATAAATTCCAACAAGATATTCAGGTCGGTCAAATCGGTATTAACTTGCCAATTCCTGTGCCACTACCGATGTTCTCATTCTCAGGTTCACGTGCTAGTAAGCTTGGCGATCTCGGTCCTTATGGTAAGCAGGCAGTACAGTTCTATACTCAGACTAAGACGGTGACTGCACGCTGGTTTGATGATGAAGCAAGTCGCGGAGTCAACACCACTATTTCAATTTAATCGTTAATTCACTATATATGCGATATTGCGTCAATCTTACTTAATATGTGCTTTACTAGTAGAGCATAATTTTGTGAATGTCGTTATGTCGCTGCTATACTGTATAAACGATATTGAACTGATGACTTACCAAACTTTCTTCACCATATTTGCTTTGCAAGCACAAGGATGATCTTATGGATTTCTCATTAACGGAAGACCAAATTGCTTTTCGCCAAACCGCTCGGCAATTTGCGCAAAAAGAGCTAAAGCCGAACGCGGCTGAGTGGGATCGTACCTCACATTTCCCAATCGATGTCATCAAAAAATCAGGCGAGCTTGGATTTTTAGGGTTATATACCAATCCAGAATATGATGGCTTAGGGCTACCGCGCTTAGACTCTGCAATGGTATTTGAGGAGCTGGCATGGGGTGATACGGCAGTCGCTGCTTATATGAGTATTCATAATATGGCGGGCTGGATGATCGGTGAGTATGGTAGTGATGCCTTATGTAAAAAGTATTTGCCCAATATGGTCAGTGGTGAATGGCTTGGTAGTTATTGCTTAACTGAGCCGAATGCCGGTTCTGATGCGGCTTCATTACGTACCAAAGCCGACAAGCAAGGCGACTATTACGTGCTCAATGGAGAGAAAACCTTTATCTCGGGTGCAGGCTCGACCGATGTGTTAGTAGTTATGGCGCGTACAGGCGGTGCAGGCCCAAAAGGGGTCTCAGCATTTGTGGTAGACGCTGACAGCGATGGTATTGAGTATGGTAAAAACGAGCATAAAATGGGTTGGAAAGCGCAACCAACTCGTGCTATTAGCTTTAAAGACGTTAAAGTGCCAGCAGAAAATTTAATCGGCGAGGAAGGTCAAGGCTTTCGTATTGCGATGAAAGGCTTAGATGGCGGTCGTATCAATATCGGTATCTGTGCGGTAGGTACAGCGCAGTCAGCGCTAGAGACAGCGACTAATTACGTGCAAGAGCGTAGCCAATTTGGTAGTCCGATTGCCAGCTTACAGTCAGTACAGTTTAAGCTTGCTGATATGCTCACCCAAACGATTACTGCACGGCAAATGCTGTATTTAGCAGCCAATAAAGTCGATAACAATGATGGGCAAGCTTCTACCTACTGCGCGATGGCAAAGCGTCTTTCCACTGATCTTTGTTTTGATGTTGCCAATGAGGCCTTGCAGCTGCATGGCGGTTATGGTTATCTAAATGAATATCCGCTAGAGCGCCATGTACGAGACTTACGTGTCCATCAGATTTTGGAAGGCACCAACGAGATCATGCGTGTGATTGTCTCGCGTCAGCTCATGCAAGATGATGCGTTGAGTCAATTGCGTTAATTGTAGTACGCAGCTATTTTATGGCAATATTTTAAGTTTGCTATGGTTTTCTATGGCTCTTTTACCTAGCGTCTCACCAATAAATCGTACCAAATTCAGATAAAATAAAGGATTATTTATGACGGATTATACCAATCTCAAGTTATCAATTGACGGTCATATTGCTACCGTAACACTGAATAACCCACCAGCTCATACGTGGACGATGGACAGTCTGCCAGCGCTAAAGCAGCTGGTCACGGACCTGAATGCGAATGATGATGTTTATGCCTTAATCATTCATGGCGATGGCGAGAAGTTCTTTTCAGCAGGTGCGGATTTAAATAATTTCTCAGACGGTGATAAAGGCCAAGCAATCAGCATGGCCATCGCTTTTGGTGAAGCGTTTGAAGCGCTATCAGCGTATCGTGGTGTCAGTATCGCTGTCATCAACGGTTATGCGATGGGTGGTGGACTTGAGTGCGCGCTGGCCTGTGATATCCGTATCGCAGAAGCGCATGCACAAATGGCCTTACCAGAGACCGGCGTGGGCTTATTACCGTGTGCAGGCGGTACGCAAAATCTGCCTTTACTGGTTGGTGAAGGCTGGGCGAAACGTATGATATTGTGCGGTGAGCGCGTCGATGCCGAGACAGCATTACGCATTGGCTTAGTCGAAGAAGTCACGGCAAAAGGTGGCGGTTTGTTAGCGGCGCAAGCATTAGCGCAAAAAGTCGCTAAGCAATCTCCTGTTGCCGTCACTTATTCTAAACAGCTTATCCAAGCCGCAAGAAATACCCCACCTGCACAAAACCTTATCCATGAGCGCGAAGCTTTTGTTAAGTTATTCGACACCAAAGATCAGCGTGAAGGTGTGCAAGCATTCTTAGAAAAGCGCAAACCCACTTGGCAAAATAAATAGGCCAAATTAAATCAGACTTAGCGCTAATATTTTTCCTTTTAATTTTTAGGTTACTTTTATGACAGCAGCTACGACAGCGACGGACGATACTAATAATCAAAATTCCGTAGAAAAAATCACACAAGAAGCGCCAGTATTGTTCGATACCGAGCCGACAGAGTGTGGCCATCTTATCGGAATAATGACGTTAAATACGCCCAAATCTCTCAATGCACTCAGTGTTGAGATGTGTCAATTATTAGCCCAGCAGCTAGAGCAGTGGCAAAATGACGATCAGATAGTGGCATTGGTATTAAAAGGGGCAGGTGGTAAGGCGTTTTGTGCTGGCGGCGATATTCGTAAGCTGTATGACAGTATGTCTACTAGTGCACCGCTACCGAACCCTTATGCGACAGAGTTTTTTGGTCATGAGTATCGCCTTTATCGGCAGATGCATTTTTACCCAAAGCCGTTAATCCTCTGGGGCGATGGCATTATTATGGGTGGCGGCATGGGTTTGATGGCTGGCTGTAGTCATCGTTTGGTCACTGAGCGCACCCGCTTTGCCATGCCAGAAGTGACTATTGGACTGTTCCCTGATGCCTCTGGCAGTTGGTTCTTACAGCGCATGCCAGCTAAAACAGGTTTATTTTTAGGGCTAACAGGTGCGATGTGTAACGGCAATGACGCTTTATTATCTAATCTTGCAGAGTATGCCGTTGCCAGTAGTGATTACGAGGCCATCATACAAAGTTTAAAACAGAGCGATTGGCAAGTGGCAGCAAGTAGCACCGATAAATGTCACAACAATAGCGCCCATAGTATCGTTAGCCGTACACTGGCAGCACAACCTGTTGCTGAGTTGCCTGCTAGCAAATTAGCGACATATTGGAAACCTATCCAGCAGTTGATGAACAGCGGTGGACTGGGTGATATCGATGCGCTCCTACAAAACGATGAAGCGCTAGCAAAGCTAGATACAGACTTTGCTGAAGATAGCTGGACGCAGCGGGCAGTAGACACTTATCGTCAAGGCTGCCCAGTTACCGTCGCTTTAACCTACGCGCTTTATCATAAAGTCACGGACTTATCGTTAGAGCAGGTTCTGTATTTAGAAGCCAACGTAGCGGTGCATTGTGCGGCCAATCCTGACTTTAAAGAAGGCGTACGTGCGCTACTGATTGACAAAGATCGTAATCCACAATGGTCACGTTCATTAGCAGACTGTCTCAGTACCGAAGGGCAGGCATACATAAATCAGCACTTTGTGAATCCTTATGCTAAAGGCGAGCATCCCTTAGGCGATTGGTTGGGTGATGAAGCGTTAGGCAGTCAGTTTGTGCGCTAAGAGCTTGTAAGCTCATTATAAGAATCAGGTATAAATTAAAAAACGTAAAACCATATTTAGCATTGTCTGCATATATGTAAATAATAAGCAATCATCAAGGAGCGATGAGATGGGTACAAAGGATTCAGGTTTAAGCAATACAGCTACGATCGATAACAATACTGCTAAGCCAAATATAGCCTTCATTGGGCTTGGCAATATGGGCGCACCTATGGCAGAGAATTTATTAAAGGCAGGTTATACGCTCTCTGTCTATGACTTGTCTGAGGAGGCGACCCAGCGCTTGCAGCAAGCAGGTGCCAGTGTAGCTAATAGCCCTATAGATGCTGCGAGCAATGCACAAGTCATTATTAGCATGTTGCCTGCGGGCAAGCACGTTCATTCTGTCTATCTAGGTGAAAATGAGGGTGATGGCTTACTAGCAGAATTACCCAAAGGTACATTGGTCATTGATAGCAGTACTATCGCGGCAGCTGATGCTAGGACGGTGGCAGAGGCTGCAAGTAAGCTTGGTATAGACTTCTTAGATGCGCCAGTCTCTGGCGGTACGGGCGGTGCTATCGCTGGTAGTTTAACCTTTATCGTCGGTGGCAGCGCTAATGCGTTCGCCAAAGCCGAGCCGATACTAGCCGTTATGGGCAAAAACATCTTTCATGCAGGCGACCATGGTGCCGGACAAGTCGCGAAAATCTGTAATAACATGCTGTTAGGTATTCTAATGGCGGGAACGGCAGAGGCGATTAACTTGGGTGTCAAAAATGGTCTCGACCCTAAAGTGCTATCAGATATTATGCTACAAAGCTCAGGTCGTAATTGGACATTAGAAGTCTATAACCCTTATCCGCAAGTGATGGAGAACGTCCCATCTAGTAATGGCTATAAAGGCGGCTTTATGAGTAAGCTGATGCAAAAAGATTTAAATCTTGCGATGCAAACCGCTAAAGATACGGATGTTGAAACTCCAATGGGAGCCAAAGCGACAGAGCTTTATGAAGCACATACAGTAGAAAATGGCGATAAAGACTTTTCTAGTATTATGGCGCGTCATGATAGTTCGGTATTGTCTTAAGGCTCCAAGTGCTTAAAATTCATGATGCTCAAAGTTCTTAACACTTAAGGTTCTGAATCAGTTTTAAATAGAGTACTTTTGCTAGTTGTCATAGCACTAGCAAAAATAAAGTATAAAAAAGGTCTGCGCTATAAAAATAACGCAGACCTTTTTTGTATTCGGTCATATTTTTTCTTAATGATACAGACTCTAGTTTTGTAGCTCATATACCAACGCTTGAATGTCCTGCGCTGCTGCTTGCAATCTTGGTACATGTGTCAGTAGATCATCTAAAGATACGCGTATGGTAGGTGCATGCAAATACAAAGATGCTAGATAGCGCGATTTCTTGTCCAATATTGGCACCGATACCGCGACCATTTCAGAGATGAATTCTTCATTATCTACGCCAACCCCTGTCTTGGCAATATGGTCAAGTTCAGCATTTAGGGCATCAATGTCTACAATGGTGTTTTTAGTAAATTTATTTAAAGGCAAGTTACTTAGCATTTTACGGCGACTTGCGGGTGAGAGCTGACTTAGATACAGTTTGCCAGTTGCCGTACACCACATAGGAGATTTAGCCCCAACAGGTAAGTATATCTGTAGTGGCAATGATGTTGTGACGCGATTGGTATAGATCATATCCATATGATAAGGGATACCAATACCGCAAGTTTCTTGAATATCATCTACTAGCTTTTGCAAAATAACTTGGCGTTCATTAAAGAACTGCCGCTGTTGCCATAAAGCCACACTTAGATTGCGTACGCGCTTACCAGGGATAATACCACCACCAATATCAATCGCTACAAATCCTTCATCGACTAAATTTTGAATCAAACGATGAATGGTTGGTTTTGGAATATCAAGCTCTTGTGAAAGCTCAAGCGGAGAGATAGGTTTAGGCGCATAGGATATCGTTTCGATAATCTCTAGTACACGGGTAATCGAAGAAACTTTCGGCATATAGATAGCTCAGTAATGATGAATGATAAGTAACGTCGGGCGTTATAGTATTAGTCACATTGACAAATTAAAGAGACTAAAGTTAAAGAGACTATAGCCAAATAAACACTATATATAGATTATAAAATAAAATAAGACTGAAAGGTGAGCAGTATCATAAACTTTTTTTGAGAGCAACTATTGATACATCATCTGACAAATCACAACAAACAGTAGTAATAAACTATATAACCCTTATTGAGTTATTTTAGAGGATACGACATCATAGTTACATACTTTGCAGTACTGTTGCGCAAGCTTTTACTATTTAAGGTATATATATTTATACTGATTAGTTACTTTGAGAGTATCGTGTAACGGCAGGGCGATTTTTTACAGGTTCGTGTAGTAATTATTACAATTTCTATGCAATCTTTACATAATGGCAAATAAAAAGCTCCTTTGTAGGGGTGACTTTTGAAGCCAAAATTGTTTTAATCTGCTCAACAAAACGATTGTTTAAAATAGAACAGAAATAATCGTTTTTTTGGGCTAGTTATTTCATACTTTAGGAGAACAACCATGAAACTTATTAAATTAACTGCAATCTCTGCTGCTGTTTTAGCATCAACTGCTGCTTTAGCAGCTGAGCCTGTAATCGTTGTTGATAACAATGATGCAGTAGTATACGAAGCTGAGCCTGTAGCTGTTGCGTATGAAGCTGAGCCTGTAGCCGTTGCATATGAAGCTGAAGTAGCTCCTGCTGCTTATAATAATGATGCAGGTGTTATTCGTAACACTACTGGTGCTATTTTCGGTGGTACTAAGACTTTATTTAACACAGCTATTAACCCTGCATCTGTTAGTGCTGAAGTTGGTACCTTAGGTTATGGTGCTAACATCGGTTGGTCACTAAATGAGAAAACTGAATTACAAGCTGGTTGGGCTGGTGGCGATGTTGCTGACCTTTTTGGCGGTGATTTCGATGCAAACGACGTAAACTATGACGTTGATACTGATTTTAGCAACCCGTACCTAGGTGTACAGTTACGCCCTATGTCTAATTGGTTCACTGTTGGTGCTGGTATCATCGTTCCTGACAACGATATCGATGTCCGTGCTAACGCTGAAGGTCCAAACTTTAGAATTGATAATGTTGATTATAACGCTGCTGAAACTGGTACTTTAGAAGGTACTATGGAACATCGTAACAAACTAGCTCCATACGGTACTATTGGTTTCCGTCCTAACATCGGTAACAACTGGGGTGTGTTTGGTGAAATTGGTGCAGCATACATGGGCAGTACAGATGCTACTGTTGTTTCAAGCAATTCAGGTCAACAAGTTACAGCTACTACTGTAAATGGAACTACGCAAGTTGCAGCTGATGATGTTGCTAAAGCCGCTGAGCGTGAGTTAGAAGATAAAGATTGGTTAGAGTGGATGCCAATTGTTAAGCTTGGTGCAACTTACCGCTTCTAATCTAATCACAGTTTAAGTACTGTCATTAGAAGAAGAGTAAAAGCATAAAAAACGACCCTTTTTAGGGTCGTTTTTTATGCCTGCTCCAAAGTACTAAATAGTCGTAAAGAGATAAGGTTGACAAAATTATGCTAAAAAATAACTACTGTCTGGTGAGAAAGTAACAATGTAATCTGATAGCCTGACTCATTATCTTCAATAATAGTTAGAAGCGAATTATTTTGTTCAAAGTTGATGACAATATTAGGAATCAAGTGTTCATAGTTCATTCCTAATCCTTGCGCCAACTTATAATGGTGAATCTTAATAAAGCTCTCTTTTATCTGCCAAAGTAACTTAGCAGTGGTTTCACGTTGAGTAATGGGCAATGTTTGTAGCAGAGCAATCTCGTTACAGTGATAAAAACGCTGTGCCACATGCCAATCAACTTTATTGGTTTCTATATCAATACCCACAGTGCGCTGACGACTGATAATTACAGCAACCTTATTATTTGCATAACTATCACTTGAATGACTAAAGCACACGTAGTATCTGCTATTAATGAGTCGATAAGGGTATTGGGTTTCGTCTAACGTATCCTCTATTTCTAACTTGGTCAGTAACTCTTGCAGCAATAACCGAACGCCTAGACGTTGTTGTTGACGTTGATTCAGAGCGTTTTTGCGTGCTGATAAATATGTTTCAGCAGTACAGTATTGCCAGTTAAAATCAGTAAAATTAATAGGATGAGCGCGTAAAGTATTAGACACTAATGATAGAGGTGGCTTATTCCATAATCTTAGATGTAAAGGTGCGTCCACATCGGCAACTGCGCACCATGTCATAGGATCAAGTTGAGTATATTCGATGTTAAAAAGATGTGGGATTGGCATAATTTGTTTATATCAAAAGTTAAAAACGATTATAAAGAAATATAAAAAGTTAATTAATAAATAGCAACTATATATAAACCTTGAGAAGGTAACCATTATTTTAATCCAACATCATCTTGGCTGAACTAAAAAGCCCAGCAATATTAATATTGCTGGGCTTTTTTGATGCTAAATAAAATCTATCAACTGTATATAATAGCTCTTAGTAAGAAAGTTCAGCACGACGGTTTTGTGCATAAGCTTCTTCAGTAGTACCAGCTGCAGCAGGACGCTCTTCGCCATAACTGATGACGCGGATGTTATTTACAGAAACACCTTGAGCAGCAAGATAATCACGTGCTGCCTGTGCACGGCGCTCGCCTAGAGCAACGTTGTATTCACGGCTACCGCGTTCATCAGTGTGACCTGCAATCACGACACCAGCTGCTGGATTTGAGCTTAATAGGTTAGCATGTTGGTTCAAGATGCTAGCAGATTGTGAAGTAATTTCACTACTGTCAAAGGCGAAATATACAACGGCTTGAAGATTTTCAGCACCAGTAAGAATAGCATTTGAATTGTCTACAACCACAGCACCAGTGTAACCGACTTGACCACCTGGGATACCTAGAGGAGCAACGACGACTTCAGAAGTAGCGCGCTTAGTAGCACAACCAGTTGTGATTGCGACAGCACCTGATAATAGGGCAAGCGCAGCGATTTTAGCAAAACGGCTATTGGATATAGGGTTAGACAACGTAGAGTTAATTGACATGATGAGCTCCTAAATTTTTAATAAAATTTGTTTTTTTTGAACTGCTTATAGTAAAACCTAGGCAATTACTGCCCATAGTAGAATCAATGTTACGTTATGTAAATAACATTACTGTAAATCATGTCAAAATTTGTCAGCTATTACAATATACATTTGGCAACTTTTAGTGAGAATCAGTGGTCTGATAAGTCATAAAGCTATTACCAGCGATGTTTGTTCCAGTTTTCAGGGTTGGCCCAATAATCAGCATTCAGCCAATTTGGTAGCTTTTTATAATCATATAAATTAAATTGCCATAACGTTAATGATGCTGACAAGTTTGATGATGATTGAGGCAATGGAGTTTTACCTAAAAGATCAAGAGGTGTAAAGCCATAAGCTCGCAGATCTAAAGTACTATCAAGAGCAATAACTAAATGTGCAGCATAGATGTCACGGTAGCGCATTAGCAATGGAATGTAGGGTTGCAGCATGTCTAATGATAAGTTGGGTAGCCAAAAGCACGCAAGTTGGTAGCGCTGCGGTATGGATTGCGTCGTAAGCTCTGATAATGTGGAGAAGTCTGCTATTTTTTTCGTAGCGGCATTTATACTAGCAGGAGTGTTGACAGTTTTTTCATCATTAGCCCCTTCATTTTTGAGACCCAACTGCGATCTTAACTCAGCAAGCATTTTCTGATTTTCAACTGTCCATAATAGCTGAGGGATATTATTCGACTTTATATTATTCGATGTTTTATTGACGGTGTTTTTATTATCTGAAATCGCTGCATTATCCTCAATATTAGATGGTGATATTGAATCGTCGAGGGTGGGTAGTAGTGCCTCTATATAATCATCCAATATATTTAGGGTAATCGTACTATTCGTTGTATTTGCCGATGAGTCAGTCATAGAGTATTGCCAGCTGATTAAAAAATGAGTCATATTTTATTATAGAGGATAAATAAGAAGTTTGGTGGCTGAGCACAAAACTTGCTCGCCCTTGAAATTTAGCAAATTGAGCCAATGTAGCAATAGAAATGAGTATCATATAGCCTATCGCTTATATGCAAAAATACTGTAGAAAAATATATAGCTCTGTTTTACCTCACAACTATGCTCATTTGCTCATTATAATGATAATTATTGGCTCAAGCATATTCATCTTAAATAATAGGAATTTCTATGTCTATCTCTGAAACTGATGCTCAAATCATTAACCCTGATATGCCTGACGTGCCACCACATGCACCTAGAAAAATTCATCTGACCGATTATCAGCTGCCAAGTTTTGATGTGGATACCGTAGATTTAGATATCAAGATTTTCGATGATTATGCAACGGTTGATAGCAAGCTAGTCATGAACCGCCAAGCGGTAGGTGATTTGGTGCTATACGGTGAAGATGTTGAGCTCGTTACTATTAAGGTTGATGGTGAGTCTCTTAGCTCTGAGCAGTATAGCCAAGCAGATGGCAAACTCACGATTGCTGATGCTCCTGATAATTTAACGTTAGAGTTGCAGGTTCGCATTCATCCGCAGACCAACACTGCGCTAGAAGGTTTGTATATGGCAGGCACTGGTAGCGATACCATGTTTGTCACCCAGTGTGAGCCAGAAGGCTTTCGCAAGATTACTTTTTATCCAGACCGTCCCGATGTACTGGCGATATTTACCACGCGCGTTGAAGCAGATAAGCGTTATCCGACACTGCTCGCCAATGGTAATTTGGTGGAGCAAGGTGAAGTTGCAGATGCGCCAGACCGTCATTATGCTATTTGGCATGATCCGACCAATAAGCCAAGTTATCTGTTTGCCTGTGTTGCTGCTGATTTAGATGTGCTTACCGATCATTATACAACCAGTGAAGGTCGCGAAGTCACGCTTGAAGTGTATGCTAAATCTACGGATATTGATAAATGCCATGTCGGTATGCAAGCATTGAAAGACGCGATGGAGTGGGATGAAGTTAATTACGGCCGTGCGTATGATTTGGATCGCTACATGATAGTCGCGGTCAGTCAATTTAATATGGGCGCAATGGAAAATAAAGGCCTAAACATCTTTAATACCGCTTGCGTATTGTCTAGTCCTGAGACCACGACCGATGCGCGTAGCTTTAATGTCAAAGCAGTCATTGCTCATGAATACTTCCATAACTGGACGGGTAACCGTATTACCTGCCGTGACTGGTTCCAATTGTGCCTAAAAGAAGGGTTGACGGTTTATCGTGATCAATCCTTTTCAGCGGATCAGCAGTCGAGTGCGGTGCAGCGTATCGATGATGTAGCGACATTACGTGCACATCAGTTTGCGGAAGATGCAGGACCACTTGCGCATCCAGTACGTCCTGAAAGCTTCGTTGAGATTAATAATTTTTATACCACCACTATTTATGAAAAAGGCGCTGAAATCGTGCGCATGCTGGCCAATACATTGGGGCCGGATAATTTCCGTAAAGGCACTGACGAATATTTTCGTCGTTACGATGGTCAAGCAGTCACAGTTGAGGACTTTTTATCAGCACTAAGCATTACTGACGATAAAATCGAGGACTTCATCGATTGGTACCGTCAACCAGGTACGCCAATGCTGTCTGGTCATCAAGACTATGATAGCGAGACGCAAACGTTGACCATTATTCTGAGTCAGCAAACGCGCCATGTGAGCGGATTTGAAGCTCCTAAACCTTTACCGATTCCAGTAGCGACAGCGCTATTCGATAAAGCGTCTGGTGATATAGTCGGCGAGCGTATGTTGTTGTTAGATCAGGCTGAGCAAACCTTTAGCTTCGATAATATTACCAGTGAACCTGTGGTGTCATTACTCCGTGATTTTAGTGCGCCGGTACAGCTCAACTATGACTATCAAGATGAAGACTTGGCATTTTTACTCAAACATGAGACCAATGGTTTTAACCGCTGGCAAGTGACGCAGATGCTAGTAAATCGTATTTTACTGCAAGGTCAGGGCTCTAAAAGCAGTCCTGAGGTATATCTGCAAGCATTGGCACAGACCTTACCAACCTTGGCTACTGACGATGCTATGTTGGCTGCACGCTTGCTTGATATTCCATCAGCGCAAGAGTTGGCCTCTGCTATTCACAAAAACTACGATCCGATATTGATTAAAGAGCAGCGTGAAGGCTTGTATCGTCAAGTGGCAGAGTCACTATCGGGGCAGTGGACAACGCTCTATGAACAACTGCCGTTACAGGCTTATGAGGATAGCTCTGAGGCTCGCGGGAAGCGTGCCTTGCGTAACGTAGTATTGGATATGGCATTGACTGCCAAAGTTGCAGGCACGGCTGAATGGGCACAGCAGCAGTACGATAATGCCAGCTGTATGACCGAACGCTTTGGTGCATTGAAGGCGATGGTCAACCATCAGGTCGCAAATGCTGATGAGTATTTGGCAGATTTTTATAATCGCTTTCAAGCCGATGACTTAGTAATTGACTTATGGTTTAGTGTGCAAGCCGCTGCTGACAATGTGAGTACTAATAAAATTAAAGATCTGCTGAATCATGCAGATTTCGATTGGAACACGCCCAATCGTGTACGCTCAGTAATCAGCGCTTTTACCTCGCAGCCGACTATACTTTGGACGACAGAAGGATTGGACATCTATACCGATGTGATTCAAAGGTTGGATGATGCCAATCCTGTCTTGGCCTCGCGCTTACTGCAAGTGCTGGCACGCTGGTACACATTGGTTGAACCACGTCGTCAAATGGCGCATGAGCAGCTTATCAGTTTGCAGGAAAAAGCATCTTCTAAGCATGTACTTGAGAGCTTAGATAGTGTGCTAGGCGCGGCAGCGGATTAATAATTTGCTTTAACAAGTAAAATAAAAGGCTAAACTAAAATATCAGTTTAGCCTTTTGACGTTATGAGTTAGGCTATCTGAAGATCTAAATTATCGGCTTGGGCGCAGGTTCTCTATCTGAATCACCAGAATTTGGCTCGCCTTTTGGTTCGATTAGTAAAACCTTCACTTCATGCTCTGCGCGTGGTCGATGGCTCACACCTTTGGGTACGATAAACAATTCCCCAGCTTTGACAAGACGAGAATATTCACCTTCTATATCCATAAACATCTCGCCCTCTAACACATAGAAAAAGTCGTCCGTTTCTTCATGTTTGTGAAAGGGGTACTCTCCTTGAAATTTTACTACCATCACTTCGTTTTGATTATAATCAGCAACGACATGTGGATCCCAGTAGCTTGAAAACATGCTTAGTTTATCCGAGAGTTTAATGGTATTCATGGTTTTCCCTTTTCATATAAAGATCATTTATCCCATAATAAACTAAAAGCTTATTGTTTTAATTTGATTAGGCAATAAAAAGCCCACCTACGCATAGATGGGCTTTTTCTCAATTAATATTTAGGTAGTTAGCTATTATCGATTAGGTAAAATGTCTTTCACCGTATCACGTAGATTATGTATAGCAGTCACGGTACTATCCCAATCGAGACAACCATCGGTGATAGATTTACCATACTCGAGCTGGCTCAAATCTTCAGTAAGCTTTTGGCTGCCACCTTTTAAATGGCTTTCAATCATCATGCCGATAATTGATTTATTACCGTTTTGAATCTGCTCAGCGACGTTTTGGATGACCATCGGTTGTAAGTAAGGATCTTTACCTGAGTTTGCATGACTTGAGTCAATCATAATCTTACTACTGGTTTTTCCTTTAGCCAGCTCGTTTTCAACTTGGGCGACAGCGGTTTCGTCATAGTTAGGTTTGCCATTACCACCGCGCAGTACGACGTGTGCGTAAGGGTTGCCTTTAGACTTGATGATAGATACTTTGCCATCTTCTGATAGACCTAAGAAGCTATGACCAGCTTTTACTGCTTGCATAGCGTTGACTGCGACAGTCATGCCACCGTCAGTACCATTTTTGAAGCCTACTGGGCACGATAAGCCTGAACTCATCTCACGGTGTGTTTGGCTCTCAGTGGTACGTGCGCCAATCGCTGACCAGCTGATCAAGTCCTGCATGTACTGCGGGGTATTTGGATCTAAAGCTTCAGTCGCACAAGGCAAACCCTTCTCATTTAAATCAAGCAGTAGCTTACGAGCGGTACGTAGACCTTTTTCGATATCGAAGCTGTCATTCATATCAGGGTCGTTAATCATGCCCTTCCAACCAACAGTAGTACGTGGCTTTTCAAAATAGACACGCATAACGACAAAGATAGTGTCTTCGACTTCTTTTGCCAATACGGCTAAGCGGTCAGCATATTCGTGCGCCGCCTTGATATCATGGATAGAGCAAGGACCGATGACTATAAACAGGCGCTTATCTTTACCATCCAAAATATCTTGAATAGTATGGCGACCTTTTAGAACGGTTTTATAAGCTTCGTTCGAAAGGGGCAGCTCAGCTTTTAGCTCAGCGGGAGTGATCAAAGGAATGAATTTTTCAATGTTCACGTCATCAATATCTGCATTATGGGTAGCTGGTGTTGTCATGATTACACTTCGTCTAGCTAATTTATAGGGATATTCATTATGCGGTCAAAATTGCATGTTGACAAGGGCAGTCGTTCAGTTAATTGACTGATAACTGGAATGTTAAAACCAAAATTTTGTTATACTTGCCCATTATCGGGATGCGCAGGGTGCATTTTTACTATATGTAGCTCATTTATGGTCTACAGTTTTACGCATTAATGTACTTAATATGTTTAATAAAAAATCAAAATCATAGGTTAAGGCACATAGTTTCATACTTTACTATATAGACAAGCCCTGATTATTTTGTTTGTACTAATTGTTTTAGACGTCTGATTTTAGGCGCTTCCCCATCTGATTCTTATGGCATACGCTTTGCTGTATTTTTTAATTGTTCATTATTGCATTGTTAATGTTGAGACCTGTCATGACTGATTCTGCCACGCCCTTTCAAACTACTGAAGAATCTGCCGATTCATTTGGTATGACGAATGATAATTACCAGTTGCCAAACAAACCGCTGGTGATTGGTATTGTTGCAGGTGAAGTATCTGGTGATAGTTTGGGTGCAGATTTTATGCAGCAAATGAATAACCTGCGTGATGATATCATTTGGGTAGGGGTTGGCGGGTCAAAAATGCAGGCGCAAGGGTTACACAGTATTTTCCCATTAGCACGCCTAGCGGTGATGGGTTTGGTGGAAGTGTTATCGCAGTTGCCTGATTTGCTCAAAGCACGACGTGAGCTATTAGCAGCTTTTCAGGTTGCTCATATAGACTGGTTTGTCGGTATTGATGCGCCTGATTTTAATCTACGGGTTGCAAAGAAGCTCAAACCAAAAGGGGTGTTCTGTGTGCAGTATGTTAGCCCGTCAATTTGGGCTTGGCGTGAATCGCGTATTCACGGCATCAAGGCAGCGACCGATTTAGTACTATGCTTATTTCCATTTGAGCTGCCAGTATATGAGCGTCATAACCATCCTGCGATATGTGTCGGCCACCCGCTACTACGAACCCTAAATCAAGACTTGGTAGATACCCCGACCAATCAGCTACGTAGTGAGCTGGTCTGGCATAATGACGGCTTGCAACAGTTTTTTATTGAGCGTTTCGATGATGTTAGTCAGTTGATTTGTGTAATGCCGGGATCAAGACGTGGTGAGATAACCGCTATCTTGCCACTCATGCTAGACGGTATTCAGAAGCTATTATTAGTAGATCCTAAACTGTGCTTTATCATACCAACTGTTGATCAAAACCATCAATACATCGTACAAGATGTGATTGATCAACGCTCAGAGCAATTGCGTGCTGCTATTGTTGTAGTCTATGACGAAAGCCAGCCAGCCTTTAGCCAACAGGCTATGGCAGCCTCTGATATTATTATGCTGGCATCGGGTACGGCAACGCTTGAAGCCATGCTCCTTGAACGCCCGATGGTCGTTATTTATCAATTAAATCAGCTTACTTATCAGATTGCTAAGCGTCTGGTAAAAGTACCCTATGTCGCATTACCTAATATATTAGCAGGAAGAACTATTGTAACTGAGCTTATACAAGAGCAGGCGAGTGGGGAAAATATCTGCCGAACGGTCACAAAGTTATTGCAGCCTCGCGCCTATGCTGAGCAGTTACAAGCTTTGATCGAGACCAAGCAGACATTGCAACAGCAAAGCAATCATGAGCCAGCTAATAGTGTGATTGCGCAGTGGTTTGCTCAAGGTAATCGTTAAATTATTAATTGATTGGTTTAATTGTTATTGATCGAAGCATTATTGATTGAAATATTATTAATTAAAACATTGTTAAAAAATAAATAAAAAGTCTGATAATTATGGATATTGAAACCTGTTTAGATAGTCGTATTATTCATATTAAAAGCGATATTGAGCTCATAGATGTTAAAGGACAGTTTATTAGTTTAGCTGCTCCGATTCGCTTAACTGGTCAATTACGGCTTACTGACGATTTACGTCAGATACTTGCGTGTATAGACAATGAAGTAGAAAAATTAACGCTACAGATTGGGGTTGATGAAGCAGGGCGCGGCCCTTTGCTAGGCAGTGTGAACGTGGCTGCCGCCATACTACCAAGCGCGTGGTCAGGTTTGATTGAGATGCAAACATTAGTGAATACGCCGTTATCTATACTGACGGACTCCAAGCAATTAAGCGAAAAAAAACGCGATAGGCTTTATCCATTGGTGCAACAAAACGCTTTAGGTTATGTGGTTGCAGAGATTCCAGCAGCGGTCATTGATCAGATAAATATTCTGCAAGCAACGATGCTTGGTATGCGCTTATGTACAGAGGCGCTATTAGTTGCGGTAGCAGAACAAATTGCAAATGATACAAGTAGCACGTCATACAATCTGCAGGCTCAGGTATTGTTCGATGGAAATCGCTGTCCAGAGTTAGATTATCTGAAACTCTCATCTTTTGGTATATCTGAGTCAAGCATTGATTGCCAAGCTTGGGTAAAGGGTGATGCACGTCACACTAGTATTGCAGCTGCTAGTATCTTAGCAAAAGTCAGCCGCGACCAGACTATGTATCATTTAGATTCGTTGCATCCACAGTATAGTATCGCTAAGCACAAAGGTTATCCCACTCGTGTTCATATGGAAGCCATTGAGATGTATGGCGTATTGCCTGAACATCGTCGTAGTTTTGCGCCAGTAAGGCGAGTACTTGAGAATAAATGACGGATTAAATCTAGAAGAACTACTTATTCTACAAGGTGATTGAAGGCTAAATAGCCTAAGCAAATAATCTTACAGCTTTCACATTAATCCTAAATTTGTTATTCAAACTCCTCTCCAAATTACCTTTCAAATCAACTCCTAAAATTCACGTTATATCAAACCGTCTCCTACAGACGGTTTTTTTATTGTCATAGACGGTTCTATTTACTATGAATTGGCATGCTTATTGCTCATTTTGACTATGGTCACTCAATATGCTCACTTCATGCTTTTATAGGATAAACGATGAATTTTATTACCTCAGAAAAAAGTCTCGTCATTGCTCTTTCTTCAGCTCTGCTTTTAACTGCTTGTGGCGGTGGTGGCAGTGAGAGTTCCGATAATAGTACTAGTACTAATTCAAGCAACTCGAACTCACCTGAAGCGATTAGTCCGTCAAGCCCTATTGATACTTCTAAGCCATCAGAGCCTAACACTCCTCCTGAACCGTTAAAACCGACTACTTCTCCTGAAACATCAGCGCCTGAGGCTACATCGCCAGTATTAAAAATTGAAGTCGATATGAAAGATGTGGAGAGTAAGAGCTATGATGGGGCTGCGCAGGTTGGCTCAAAGCTATTAAACTCACAAAGACAAGCTTGTGCGCTTGGTGGGTTAGCACAGAATAACGAGCTAACCAAAATAGCAACCCAGCACGCGCAGTACATCCAGCATGTTTTCGCAAATAGTAGCCCAACGATGTTTAATGCGCACGATGAAAGAGAGATCGAAGATATAAAGACATGGACAGGAAAGAACAATCCATTCTTTACAGGTATTAGCTTCAAAGATCGTCTACTTAAAGCTGGATATTCAAACTTGGCTCATGGTGTTGTAGAAAACATATCGAGAATAACGTATTACAGCTCAGCTGGTAGAGTCGCATCACCGGAGTATGCTGCGCATTCAATGACTAAGTCTCTACTAGCTGCACCTTATCATATGCGTCTATTAGTAACTCCTAACCTTAGTCAAACAGGCTCAGGTATGATAGCTTACAAGCCTTATGGTAAGGCTACTGATAAAAGTCAGGGCTATGTTTTTGTCAACGCATCATCAGCTGATCGAAATACAGAAAATCGTTCGGTTGAGGGACTGTTTACTTATCCTTGTAATGATGTAGCAGATACAAATACTGCGCTTTACAATGAGTTTCCAAGCCCAGTGGCAGGGACAGGACGTGACCTAGGTACTGATCCTATCGGCCAGCCTATCTATATCAACATGCCATCGGCTAAAAACATTAAAATTAGTAATATTAAGTTTCGTGATATCCAGCGTAATATAGACGTGCCTGTAGACCTGCTAGATTATAGCAATGACCCTCATAAGAGAACCGCCTACGAATTACCGCAAAACGAAGCTTTTATTCTGCCGATTACTGATAGTTTGCAAAGCTGTGAAACTGGTCGTAGAGTAGGTAAAAACTGTGGTCTTTATGGCAATAGTAAATACCAAGTCAGCTTTGATGTTCTAGTAGATAATAAGACGCTAGAAACTAAGCAGTTTACCTTTACAACAGGTGAAGTTAACTATTAAACCTGTATGCACGTTAGCGTATAAGTCTTGCGCTAACGTGCACACAGTTAATCAAAATGACGAGTCCGGCTGCTTTAGAAATGCTTTTTCTTCAGCAGTCGACTCTCTATCTAAAACCTCATTACGAGGCGGATAACGGCCAAACTGACCAATGATGTCTTTGTGGCGATGTTCAAAGTCCAAGGTGTTCGCATGATCTAATTGCTCAAACAGTGGTAAATAGCGCTCATGGATCATCGCTGACTCAGAGTGCATAAATGGCATAATAATAAATTTGCGCCATTCCATCGGCAAACTATTAAAATGTGGCTGCCCAATAGCTTCTTGAGCCAATACCAGTGCCATGCCATCCTGCGCAAAAGCACAAGCCTGTCCGCGACATAGATTGCGTGAAAACTGATCTAAAACAATAATTTCTGCTAAGCGTCCCGCCAAAGCCGTGGTTGAGCTGTTACTATCTGTTGATGTTTCTGCGGTTCGCCAAATCACGCATTCACCTTGTTTTGCGGCTTGCCAAATTTTGCCAAACTTATCATTTATTTGCTTATCAAAACCATCGTTTTGGTCAAACCAGTATTGCTCATTATCTTTGTCGAACCAAAAATCTAACACTGCACGCGCATCAGGATTAAGATGGGTCATATCGATATTCTTTGGATCGAGTTGAGATAAGTTAGCTTGGCTGGTAGAAGTGGAATAATCGGTCGAAAGCGACATAAGATATTCTAATTATGATGAATTTAGTCTACTATAGCGCAAATATTTATATCTGTCATAACCCTATCAAAAGCCATTAGGTTATCTCTTATGAACTCGATAAAAACTTTAAAACCAGTTGCCGTACCAACACCTTATTATTTGCTTGATGAAGCTGCAATAGTCGCTAATATGCAGATTATTGCACGTCTGTGCGAGCTGTCTGGTGCTAAGGCATTACTGGCACTCAAATGCTTTGCCACATGGGGTGTCTTTGACGTCATGCAGCCTTATTTACATGGCACAACCTCGTCTTCACTAAATGAAGTGCGTTTAGGCTATGAAACCTTCGGCAATAATAGCAATGGCAATAGCGAAGATAAAAAAGAGACTCATGCCTATAGCGTGGCCTATAGTAGCGATGAGATATCTGAAGTACTTAGCTATGCGGATAAGATTATCTTTAACTCTATCTCGCAATTGAATGCTTTTAAAGACCAAGCCCGTGCACAAAATATTCCAGTAGGGCTGCGCTTGAATCCAAAGACCAGCAATTCATCATTTATCATTGCAGATCCCGCACGGCCTTTTAGTCGTCTTGGTGAGCATGATAAAGATAAGATTGCAGCGGTACTCAGTGATATAACTGGGGTGATGATTCATAACAACTGTGAGAACGACAGCTTTGAAGCCTTTAGTGCTAGCTTGGCTGATATCGAAGATAGGTTTGGTGACGTTTTAGCACAGCTCGAATGGGTCAGCTTGGGCGGTGGCATTCATTTTATCGCCCCTGATTATCCACTAGAAAAACTCGCTGAAAGGTTAAAAGGCTTTAGCGAAAAGTATGACGTACAAGTCTATCTAGAACCTGGCGAGGCAAGTATCCATGGCGCAGGGTCATTGGTTACGACGGTATTAGATACCATGCATAATGAAAAAAACTTAGCCGTCGTCGATGCTTCTATCGAAGCACACATGCTTGATTTGCTGATCTATCAGGAGTCAGCGTCTATTGCCTCTATTAATGATGAGTCGGTTGATGTTGTGCCCGCTAGCACTGATCAAAAATATGATGCGCCTGACAATACGATTATCTATGGTCGTTCTTGCTTAGCAGGCGATATCTTTGGCGAGTATGCATTACCTAACCATTTAAAAGTAGGTGATAAGATTGCATTTGGTAATGCCGCAGGTTATACCATGGTGAAGAAAAACTGGTTTAATGGGGTCAACATGCCAGCGATTGTTATTCGTCGTTTGGATGGCAGTATTGACGTACAGCGTGAATTTGACTATCAAGACTATAAATCGAGTTTGTCCTAACTTCATTGAGCTAATGATTGGCATAACCTTTAAACAATGGTTCAAGAATCATTATGCATTCTGAAGTTTTTAAGTTATGTTGTAATTTTTGCCGAAAAGCGAATAAAAATTGTTATAATTGCCGCTGGCAAAGGCAGCAATATTTGTCTAACGGGTGCGTGGGTTTTCCTCGGTCTTCCTTTTTAATTCACGCATATCATTCACTCGTTTCTGTTTTGCATAGCCAATATCAATGGTATCGACAGGGACACAAAGGAGGATTGTTCATTGAACACAAATCAACAAGCTAAGTCCAACAAAAAAGATGTACTCATCATCGGAGCAGGCGGCGTCGCTCAAGTAGTTGCTCATAAATGTGCAATGCATAATGACGTACTCGGCGACATTCACATTGCCTCGCGTACTCAGGATAAATGTGATGCGATTGCCCAGAGTGTGAAAGATAAAGGTAGCTTTAAGCAAGCTGCCGTTTTACATACCCATCAAATCGATGCGATGGATGGTCAAGCGCTTGTAAAGCTGATACATGATACGGGCATCCAGATCGTCATTAATGTCGGGTCGCCTTTTCTTAATATGAGCGTGCTTGAAGCCTGTATCGAGACAGGTGTCGCTTACATTGATACTGCTATTCACGAAGATCCACGCAAGATTTGTGAGACGCCACCATGGTATGAAAACTATGAATGGAAACGTCGTCAGCGTTGTGAAGACAATAACATCACTGCTATTTTAGGTGCAGGATTTGATCCTGGCATGGTTAACGCCTACGCGCGTCTTGGCTATGACATGATGGACGCAGGTTCGGTCACTGACATCGATATCATCGATATCAACGCAGGTAGCCACGGCAAATACTTTGCGACCAACTTTGATCCTGAGATTAATTTCCGTGAATTCACAGGTACGGTTTATTCTTGGCAAGATAGCAAATGGCAATCTAACAAGATGTTCGAAGTGAAGCGCACCGATGATCTGCCAGTCGTTGGCGTGCAAAATAGCTATTTAAGTGGTCATGATGAGATTCACTCTTTATCAGCCAATTTAGATGTGCCGAATATTCGTTTTTGGATGGGTTTTGGTGAGCACTATATTAATGTTTTCACCGTGCTACAAAATCTAGGTCTATTGTCGGAGCAGCCAGTGATGACTGCTGAAGGACAAGAAGTTATTCCGCTAAAAGTCGTTAAAGCTGTGCTACCAGATCCAAGCTCACTAGCACCCAATTATACGGGTAAAACTTGTATCGGCGATAAGGTTAAGGGCAAAGTTGACGGGGTTGATACTGAGGTGTTTATCTATAACGTCTCAGATCACAAAGAAGCTTATGAGGCCATGGGCAGTCAAGGTATCTCTTATACCGCAGGCGTGCCACCTGTTGCTGCTGCTATGCTAGTCGCTACTGGTGAATGGGATGCTGGCAAGATGGTCAACGTCGAAGAACTTGATGCCAAGCCATACATTAATCTGTTAAACAAGATTGGCTTACCAACTCGTATTCAAGACAGTAAAGGTGATAGAGCGTTAGAGTTTGATATCTAGTTAGAGATTTTGATTTAATAAAAAAGCTTATCTTTTATAGATAAGCTTTTTTTATGTTTGATTGTAGTGTGACTTTACGGAGAAGTAGGGAAGCCAATCCTGCCATCCGCTATTATCTACTCAAATGGGGCGGGGCTTTGGCATGGTTTGGCGCATTCCTGCTAAACACGAGACTACGCTAAAACCTAGCCACCGCAACCTACTGAATTGAGTAGGATAACCGTTCCAGTCAGGTCTAGCGGTGACATCAAGTTCTTGCTACTATCTATTGTGGTTTGAGCGTTTTTTTTGTTATAAACAAGGTATGCGCACCTTACGGCGCTAATATGTAAAACATAGACTATCAAATATTAAGGAGAATCATCTAGAGACTTTATACATTATCTTAGGCTGGTTTCTAGGGTTACTAAGTCCTACAATAATTAATATTATTAAAGATCGCTATGATAATAAAAAATTCCTTATCGCTGCAAAGTCTGAGCTATTACATTTGCAGTTTCATGTCTGCTTAGCAGGATATCTTATAGCTCAGAGATACGGAAGTTTTAACCGAGAATATCTTAGCGAGGCAAAAAGTTTTCTCATTCAATATGAAGGTGAAGATGCATCGGATAATATTATCAATAGTATAGAATCATTGCTTCAAGCCAATGATACAGACTTTAATGAAATAGTTACTTATTTTAGAAACCAAAGTTCAAGTCTTAATTTGAAGGGGCATTCAACTATATTACTTGATAGCAATTCAGTACAAATTTCTCGTCTACCAATAGAGCTACAAAGTAAGATTTATGAATTTAAAACTGCTTTAAATATTTATAACCAAGAAGTGTCAAATGCTAGAGAGGGTTCAAAACTTACATTTGACTCAAGCTTATCTGATATTAATCATCAGCGTATAACTGAAAATCTCTTAAATACTTATTCGAATTTACAAGAGGTTTGCTCAAGAGTTTGTCGAAAGGCGCAAGTAATTATAGATTTTAAATTATAAAAAATCATGACTATGCTAAATGCTATGTTTAATTATCAGTTAATTAACAATCCGCCACACTTACTCAAATACAAAGCGACAACAAGTAGGGCAATTGCCGCAATTAAAATTCCAGTAAGGTGCACTCATCAAAAACTCATCAAACCTAACTAGGATTATACTTCCTCAACGCCACAATACGATCATCAAGCGTTGGATGTGAGCGGAAAAGGTTAGCGATACTAAAGCCTGTGGACTGCCCTGATGAAATAGCAAATGCTTTCATGCTCTTTGGCATTTGATCTGGACGTTGTGCAGAAGGGCGCAAGGCATCAAGCGCACTTATCATTTTGTCTTTGCTGGCAAGCTTTGCACCCATCTCATCAGCGCGGAATTCACGCAGACGTGAGAACCACATGACGATGGCAGATGCCAAGAAACCAAGCAGAATATCCATCACGATACTAGTGACAAAATAACCAATACCAGGGCTATTACTCGTATTCTTAAAGACAGTCCGGTCGACAAAGCTACCAATGATACGTGCAAAGAACATCACAAAGGCGTTCACCACGCCTTGGATAAGAGCAAGGGTTACCATATCACCATTTGCCACGTGACCAATCTCATGCGCCAACACCGCTTCTACTTCATCTTGATTCATATTTTGCAACAGACCAGATGAAACGGCGACCAAAGCTTTGTTTTTATTCCAGCCAGTTGCAAACGCGTTTGGCTGTGAATTATTAAAAATACCTACTTCTGGCATCCCAATATTTACCGCTCGAGCTTGTTTAGCGACGGTATCCACCAGCCATTGTTCAGTAGCATTGCTTGGCGACTCAATAACAACCGTCCCTGTCGATCTTTTCGCCATCCATTTTGAGATAAATAGTGATACCATCGAACCAACCATGCCATATATACCGCACATAATGGCAAGGCTGGTGTAATTTAATCCACCTGCAGTGTGTACACCACCAATCCCAAAAAATCTGGATAAGATACCAAACACGATGCTAAATACCACAATCACCGCTAAGTTGGTCAATAAAAACAATCCAATACGCATCATTACGTTAACTTCCCAATTAAAATTTAAATGCAACTTTAAGACCTAATCTCATAATTGAGATATTATTGCTTTATATATGTTTTTATATATTATAGCTCTTCATAAATGGCATTGTCTTGATAAATAACAATCTCAGTTAACCGTCCACACACACCGAAATCGCCAAAAGAACGAAAGCATAAGAATTAAAAACAGTCAGCTCATCTAATAGACAGTCAACTGTTCAGATATATCATTTAATCATGCATAAGGTCTAATAATGAACGCTCTAGAGCTAAAAGTACCACCTGTAGCGCAGGTCACCATTACCGCAGCTGCCATGTATGGCGTAGCTAAAATCATGCCAAGCTTGCAGTTCTCTTTTAATGGCTCAACTGCACTAGCGATTGGTTTGGGTGTTATAGGATTGGGCAGTGGTATTATGGGAGTGGCTCAATTCAAAAAAGCACAAACCACCGTTAATCCGCATACTCCCGAAAAATCTACGAATCTAGTGACACGCGGTATTTATCAATACACTCGCAATCCTATGTATGTGGGATTGGTACTTATCTTATTAGGCTGGGCATTATATTTGTCTCACTTTCTTGCGTTTGTGTTAGTGCCAGTTTTTATGCTTTATATGACTCGTTTTCAGATTCAGCCAGAAGAGCGGATGATGGAACAAAAATTTGGCAAGCGTTATCAAACGTATCTAAAGAAGGTGCGGCGTTGGATTTGAGGTATAGTAGGTAAAATGTTTTATTATTAATTAACGATTAAATCAGGGAGATAATGTTATGGAAATGAAAAATATACCTTTTGGGATTACTGACTGGACGGAAGTAGAAGCAGTAGAAATCAAAGGTGAGACTGGCACAGGGTATTGGAAGACTTGCGAATTTAACAATATCAATGTGCATATGGTTGAGTATTCTGCAGGCTACCTTGCGGATCACTGGTGCTATAAAGGGCACATTTTGTTCTGTGTTGAAGGAGAATTAAACACGGAATTAAAGGACGGTCGTACTTTTACCTTGACACCGGGTATGACTTATCAAGTAGCGGACGATACAATCGCGCATCGCTCGTCAACGAAGATAGGCGCTAAGCTGTTTATTGTGGATTAATGATGCTCGTAAAAGTATTATAAATGTGACTAAAAATGAGAATATAAAAGGCGGGATTCTGGATTGTGTAGTTACGGGCGATAGAGTGTTTATTTCTGGCAATGCCGTGCAGTATTTGACCGGATTTATCACCGTTTAGGAGTAGTGGTTTTGACTGAATTGAAAACCGTTGGGCTGTTTGCGCTGACAGCATTGGCTGAAATTGTGGGTTGCTATCTGCCTTATCTATGGCTGCGAGAAAGTAAGTCGATTTGGCTACTTATCCCCGGTGTGCTTAGTTTGGCAGCCTTTGTATGGTTGCTGACCTTACATCCAACCGCTGTAGGTCGAGTTTATGCGGCTTACGGTGGGGTGTATGTTGCAATGGCAATTATTTGGCTATGGACTATCAACGGCATTCGACCAACCACATGGGATATATTAGGTTCTGCGGTCGCGCTGCTGGGAATGGCGATTATTATGTTTGCGCCACGCAGCACCTAATATAAAAGCAGCGCCTAGCATAAAAAATGCCAATCAAACCGTGAGATTCAAGTGGCACAGCTTTAATATTATAGTTCAGATTAATATAGGTTCAATTAGCATATTGATGTACTTAATATTAATGTTTGCCTAAGATACTACCATTATCTTCTTTTTTAGATTTTTTGGCGGCTTTTTTCTCTTTTGCTGTTAACAGCGGTTTCTTTTTTACATTCTTCTTACTATCTTGACCTTTACTCATGATTCTTTCCTTTTTAAGGTAACTTATACTGCCTTCTGATTGAGTCAAATGGGGCTGACTATCGGGCGGTATTGATACAATTGTCGCAGACGCTGCGTTCTGAATTAAGTATAGCCCTAAGCCTCCGCAATAGATAGCGACAGCACAATTTCGCTACGCTCCACTCAATTCATCCTTTTAAGCTCGGTTATATTTAACTCTGCTTTTATATTGAAATTAAGCGTATTCAAATTGAGTTTTTGGCTAGAGTCGCGCTCGAATAATGTATAAAACAATAATAGTATTAATAAGTGCTTACTTACGGATACATGCCGATTTGCTATAATAAGCGTTAAGCCAATGATTAGGTTTGGCAAACTCTTACTTATTAATATCTAGCACAATAGTGCTTACTGTTTTGGTCAAAATTATTATGCGTATTCGTAAACTATTTAAATTTGAAAATGCTCATATTGTTCGTAACTGTAGCTCTGAGCGCTGCAAACACTCTATCCATGGTCATAGTTATCAGATTGAGCTTATCTTAGAGGCCACTCGTCTAGATCATGGGCAAATGGTCTATGATTTTGGCTTATTAAAGTCTTCGATCAAAGACATCATCGATAGCTTTGATCATGCGATTTGTTTTTGGAATAAAGACGATCCTGAGTATATCGCTGCCTGTAAGAAGTTCAGTGCACGCTGGATTAGTTTGCCAGTGTCACCTTCAGCAGAGCAGTTCTCACGAGTTATCTTCTTTTGGGCACAAGAAATCCTAAAACAAACCCAAATGCAAAATGGTGAGTCTGATGTCAGCGTCTACTCGGTGATTGCACACGAAACCGCAACTGGTTATGCCCAGTGTTTTGCTGATGATGTGGCTAATGAGCAAATGGGCAAGCTGGTATTAGAGGATTTTGAATTTAGCGAGCAAGTCTGTAGTGAGTGGCATGATCCTGAATTATATGCCAAGCTGATACGCGGTGAGAATTTTGTAAATCCTTCGGTAACGATGCAGGTTCACGAACAACAAGCAGGTACAGTCTGATGTCTAATCATAATGATACGCCTTTTACTGATAAACAGTTGCGAATATTAACTCTATATTCAGAAGCAGATACCGAAAGCTTAGCCGAGCAGCTTGCCGCCTTGTTAGTGTCAGGTAGCGTTTGGCTGGCAGGTGATTTGGGCGCAGGTAAAACCACGCTGACACGCTATTGGTTGCAAGCACTTGGGCATAAAGGTGCGGTAAAAAGCCCGACTTATACTTTGGTCGAGCCTTATAGTATTGAGCAAGGCAATGGCGTAACTAAGCTGGTTTATCATACTGATTTATATCGTATACAAGACCCTGAAGAGTTGTCTCTTATTGGTTTTGATGAGTACCTTGATGATAAAGATGCGCTGGTTATTATCGAATGGCCAAGCCGTGCTGATAATTATCTACCACCGCCGACACTGTTCATTGATATGACTCAAAGCGTTGATGAGTCACGTCAGGTGGAGATACGATTATCAAAGATAGGGGAAGCGCAAGGCTTAGACTTATCAGTTTTGAAAATTTAGCTCAAAAAATGCCTGCAATCCAAAATATATGACCCTCACTAATGCTAGATAATCACTCTAATACACGAATCAAAAAACTATCACCGCTACTAATCAATCAATTAGCAGCAGGTGAGGTTGTGACGCGTCCATCAGCTGTGGTTAAAGAGTTGCTTGAAAATGCCATCGATGCTGGTGCCAGTAATATTGAAGTGCATATTACTCAAGGCGGCATGGGTATGATTGAAGTAGTGGACAATGGTGTTGGTATTCATCCCGATGATATGGTCATGGCGATTACTCGTCACGCGACCAGCAAAGTCGCTGATGTCGCAAATTTACATGGTATTACTACTTTGGGTTTTCGCGGGGAGGCATTGGCAGCAACGGCGGCAGTTTCACGATTGACGCTAACCAGTAGTCATGATGATAGTGGTATCGGCCGCCAGTTGCAGGTCACTGGTATCTTAGATGATTTGCCGAAACTGATACCTGTTGTGCACAATCGCGGTACGACAATCACGGTAAAGGACTTATACTTTAACGTGCCAGCACGCCGCGGTAATTTGAAATCTATTTCGACCGAGTTTAGTCATATCGAAACGATTGTGCGTGAAGTAGCTTTGGCACGCGCTGATGTGGCGCTTAGTCTCTTTCATGACAATAAAAAACGGCTGTCGCTGTCAAGTGCATTGTCTTCAAGTGCTAACGGAAAAAACAATAACGCTAGTCGTCTGCCGTTATCACGTCTTGAACAAGCGATGGGTAGGCCATTGACGGATAACGCGCTAGAAGTAGCAATTGATTTATCGAGTCTAATGCAGCAGCCTATAGGGCATACTGATAATCATTACTCAGGTAATCAGGTAAGTATCAGTGGTTGGTTATGGCCTAGCACTGATTCACAGGACGCCTTGCCAAAGCTGCTATATGTGAATGGTCGTTTGGTAAAAGAGCCGATCGTTAGCAATCAGTTGCGCCAACTTGCTCACAGTGCTGGACTTAGTAGCATCGGTTACGTCCTTTATTTTGATCTACCAACCGAGTGGCTCAATATCAATGTGCATCCATCCAAACAGCGGATCAAAATCAGCCCGTTAAATAATATCATGGCACATTTAAGCCATGCAGTTCGTTTGAAACTTAAAACGGTTAGTACAACGGAGACGGTAGCAACTACCGATTACGATAAACAGACGCTAGACAGAAATACCTCTCCAAGCACATCTTTTAATGCGTCATTGCCTAAGACATTTGCTACTAGTAACTTAGCGCAAAACAATCAAGTACATACTCCTAAATATCCGTATCAACTGTCAGCAAGCAAACAGTTCTCTAAAAACGTAGCGGAATTCTGTTCAGCAAAATCTTATGTTGACGAATCGTCTGATAAGAATGTTAAACCTTCAAGTGCAACTTCCGCTGATAGCCTTAATATTTTGAATAGCTCATTTATAAAGACAGGGCGTTTACCAGTTTGCTTGGATGTTATTAATAGCTTAAATGGTTTAGTAAGTGAATCTTCTAACCCTAAAGACATCGATGATAAATCGCTGCCTTGGTTATTGTTTTACAACCAAGGACAGCTTTCACTTATTAGTGCAGCAGATTGGCACTCAAAGCTTCGTCTATTATTTGAGTCACATGTACTTAGCAGTAATATATTTAAAAAAGATGAAATGCTAAATAGCGCAGCATGTGTCAATCAGCAACTTGCTATTGTAAGCGCGCAAATGACTGCGCAAGATTTGACGATTTTTATAGTAGATGTTGAAGAGTTGCTAACTAACAATGCAATAAAAGTCATAGATCGCAATCAATTAGTTTCGTTGATGCTATTATCTGCCTCCGAACAAACTACATTCAGTTAATCTGAGCCTGAACAATAAATACTAGCTTTTATATAGCTATCCTCTGTTCTATCTATTCAAACTACAACCAGTAAAGGCATCCCTATGCGATATTCGTCTGATAGCTCATCCCGTAGCTTGAGTCCCAATTTAGCGGATAATAGCGTGGTTTGCTTGATGGCACCAACCGCGAGCGGTAAGACTGCACTGGCTTATGAGTTGTACGATACAGGTCGTTATGAGCTAATCTCAGTAGATTCGGCTCTAATATATCGTGATATGAATATCGGTACAGCCAAACCAACGACTGCTGAGCTGGCGCGCTATCCACATCATTTAGTGGATGTTATTGATCCTATGCAGAGCTATAGTGTCGCTGAGTTCGTCAGCGATGTCGCCCGTTTGATTGATAGCTGTCACGAGAACGGTAAGATACCCTTACTAGTCGGCGGCACCATGATGTATTACATGGCGCTACTGGATGGGCTATCTCCAGTACCTGATAGCGATGATAGTGTTCGCGTACGCGTAGAGCAGTGGCGACAGGAAGAGGGCATTAGTGAGCTATATGACTATCTGGGTGAGGTTGATCCGATAAGTTATCAGCGTCTTAATGCCACTGATACTCAACGTATTACTCGCGCTATTGAGGTATATCTGCAAACAGACATTCCTATCAGTGAGTGGCAGCATAAGCCTAAGCAAGCATTGGCGCACAATCCCAATCAGCAGTGGCATGCATTAGCAGTGATGCCTGATCGCCCATGGTTACATGAGCGCATCGCACAGCGTTTAGATATCATGTGGAATGAGGGGCTAGTAACTGAAGTAGTTAGCTTGCTTGAGCAGTATCCACTGACACCAAATCTGCCTTCTATGCGCTGCGTTGGCTATCGTCAAGTATTAGAATACCTAGTACATACTAATCATCCAATATTTGAGCAACCGCATTTGGATAAAGCTCAGTTCAATGATGCCTTTGGTGAACCCGAAGAATTAGCCAATCAAAACATGAAACAGAATATCGCGTTTCAGTCGCAAGCACAGTCATCAATGCTTAATAGTCAGGCTGAGGCGCTTGCTTGTTATCAAATGCAAAATAAGGCATTATATGCTACAAGGCAACTGGCAAAGCGTCAATACACTTGGCTTCGTAAGTTAACTCAATTACCGATTATTAATACTGATTCAACAGGTGATGATAAAAATAACAAAATCGTCATACCATCATTTACGACCATGGCGCAAGCTGGTGAATATCTACGTTGATTATTAATTAATACTAATCGTTGATACTATCTGAAAAACGGTACATGACATTAAGTACATATGCTATCAGTAGTAAACAACATTCTTTATAAGTTGATATCGACAATAAAAATAAATCACAATAAGTTTCAAAGTGTAGTCTAGATAGCTGTTATAATTTGGTAACCTACCATTTATAGGCAGGTTATGTTGACTATTGCTAATTGGTTGTTACATTAAAGTGTTTTTTTCTAATAAAAACTACCATAGAAACAACTGGTTACTTAATTATTTACAATAATGTGGCATTCAAGATAAAGTAGAATTACTCAAGAAAAATTAGTGCTTATTTAGATACGTTTTATTAGTAAAACTTATTATTGTATCTTCCTCTAACCATTATAATTAAACAAGCACTTATAATATAATTATATAATATTTAGGAGAGTTTTTATGTCAAAAGGACAAACATTACAAGATCCGTTCTTAAACTCACTACGTAAAGACCGCATTCCGGTGTCTATTTTTTTGGTCAACGGCATTAAATTGCAAGGCCAGATTGAATCATTTGACCAATATGTTGTTTTACTTAAGAATACTGTCAGTCAAATGGTTTATAAGCATGCTATCTCAACTGTAGTGCCAGCTCGTAATCCACGAGGCACGAGTACAACGGCGACTACAGGTAGTAGCATGCAGACTCAAGGTGCCGCTGGATATCAAGGTGGTAGTACCAGTAGCGGATTTGAGCGTGGTAGCACTGCAGGTGCAGCTAGCGGTTTTGAAGAACGCGGTTTTGCTTCTAATCGTAGCGGTTTTAATCGTGGTGGCTTTAGCCAAGGTCAAGATCGTGGGTTTGAACGTGGCGGTTTAGGTCAAGGTCAGGATCGCGGGTTTGAGCGTGGTGGTTTTGGTCAAGATCGTGGATTTGAAAACCCAGCAGAAAGCACTGATCCTGAAGATAAGCCAAATGATGATATTGATAACAATAACAACAATTAATCGAAGATACATATGAAGGCGTATAGTATCGTTAGTATTCGCCTTTATTAATAAAAAAGACCTGCTATTGAGTGGGTCTTTTTTGTATAAATCAGATGAGTATTATACAAACCATAGCGATACTACTGCCACTATCGCTATTCTGTTATTAATCTGGCGCACTATTAAACTTTTCTAGGCTGTATTATTAATATTACTCTCAATATAGTAAAATACGGTATCCATTATAAGTATCGAGTCAAATCATGAGCAATTGCGCAAAAAACCTTACCCATGCCCAATTTATAACCACTGCTATTGATGCCATCAATACTGAAATGGCAGCACTGGCATTGTTAACGGAGCAAATAGACGATCGGTTTGCGCAAGCTTGTGATATTATTTTGGCTTGTAAGGGTCGGGTAGTCGTAACTGGGATGGGTAAATCGGGGTTGATTGGGCGCAAAATAGCAGCGACTTTCGCCTCGACTGGAACGCCAGCATTTTTTATGCATCCTGGCGAAGCAGGTCATGGCGATTTAGGAATGCTTGTAAAAGGCGATGTGCTACTGGCCATCTCTAACTCTGGTGAATCTGACGAGATTAAGACGTTATTGCCAGTCGTCAAAAGGCTGGGTATTCCGCTGATAAGTATTAGCCGAGATAAACGCGGTATGCTACCGCGCGCAGCTGACATTGTATTAACGCTTGGTAAATCACAAGAAGCTTGTCCGCTTAATCTAGCACCTACCTCTAGTACTACCGCCACTTTAGCGTTGGGAGATGCCTTAGCTGTCGCTTTAGTACATGCACGCAACTTTACCTCAGAAGATTTTGCGTTGTCACATCCAGCAGGCGCACTTGGTCGACAGCTCTTAACACGGGTGGAGGACTTAATGCATAGTAACGTAGAAAGTTTGCCTCTCATCAATCAAAAAGCCCCATTGCAAGATGCGCTATTCATCATGTCTGCTGGTCGTTTGGGTATGACAGTGGTAGTTGATGATGAGAAAAAAGTCGTTGGTGTATTTACAGATGGGGATTTGCGCCGTGGTTTAGAAAAAGGTATCGATCTTGCTATCCCAATACATGATGTGATGAGTACTAATCCACGTCAAGTGAGCAAAACAATGCGCGCATCAGATGCGTTAAGCGTAATGAACGAAAATGCGATTAGCCAGTTATTGGTGATAGATGAGCAAGAGCGTTTAGAGGCTATTATTACCGTACATGACTTGCTACAAGCAGGTGTAAAGTAATAACTTAAACTGAATAGATTTTACAATTGAATAAAATACTTCATAAGAGATAAATTATGCAAGACTTAATCAAAAAAGCCGGACAAGTTAAAATGCTTGTAATGGATGTTGACGGTATCTTATCTAATGGTCAGATAATCTATGATGCTAATGGCATTGAGACCAAAGCATTCTCAGTGCAAGATGGCGTTGGGATTAAGTCTTTAGCACGTTATGGTATTTTAACCGCTATTATTACTGGTCGTAGTAGCCCTATGGTCAATAAGCGCGCCGCTGAGACGGGTGTTGACTATGTGGTACAAGGCCGTGACGATAAGCTTATCGCCTTAACAGAGCTGCTTTCGACATTAGATCCAGCATTAAACATTACCGCTGCCGATTGCGCTTATATGGGTGATGATTTACCTGATATTAAAGCTATGCAAACGGTTGGCTTTGCTGCGACAGTGCCTAATGCACATGCCGAAGTGATTAACCGCAGTGATATGGTGACTACGCGCGCAGGTGGTACAGGAGCAGTACGTGAAGTATGTGATCTTATTTTAAAAGGTCATGGACACTATCAAGACTTTATCGCGCACTATACGCTTGATAAAGTACAGGCGCAGGATAACTTGTCGTGAATACTCGTGTTTTAATTATCTTAGCGTTAATCATTGCTGGTATCGCTGGTTGGTTTTTTCAGCAACAAGGTAAGATTACGCCACCAGTAAATATAGAAGCTTCTGAAGTTGATTATGAGGCGACTGATATCAAAGCGGTACAAACCAATGAACAAGGCGAGACGGAGTACGAGCTCAATGCTGACTCACTGACACATAATCCAGTGACCAATCAAGATGAGATGTCAGGTATTACCATGAATTGGGAGCCATCTGATGAGCAGCGTTATAAGATTCAAGCGGGCAGTGCTACTATTAATCAACAAACAGGAGAGCTGCGTTTATCTGGTGGCTTTACCTTGGTTAGTGAAGACAAAGCTGGTGTGGCATCAGATATTGAACCGATTAAAGTCACAGGTCAGACGCTCAAAGGTAATACTAAATCACGCCAAGTCTATAGCGATGAGTCAGTCAAGGTTGAGCAGGGTATGAATCGTTTTGAGGCTTCCAGTATGAAAGCCAATCTTGAGACTGGTGAATATGAATTTGGGCAAGTGGCTGTGACCTTTACGCCAGCTGAGCGTCAAGATAAAGCATTATTTTAATATCTTGTATAGTACGTATGATAGCCTCAGATAGTTTAAAATAGAGGGTAAAGGTACTCGCAATAAATTGTCTAACAAGTGACTCACTTATTACTACTCGATATTCAACTTTATTAATTTAGTTTAGTTACCTAACGGCTTTTGCTTTTCTACTACTCATTACCTCCTAATTATAAAAGAGTAACTGCTTATGAAACCTAAATTTTTGCCTGCCATTCGTTGCAATCAAGTGCCACAATTTTTACGTATTTTACCGATAACCATGATATTAGCATTACCGCTATATAGTCATGCGTTGCCATCAGATGCCAATCAATCCATCAAGTTATTGGCAGATAAAGCGACTTATAGCGAGCGTACTGGTGTCACCAGTTACTCTGGTAATGTCATTATTACTCAGGGTACACTAAAGCTTACTGCTGATGATATCACCGTAAATTTATCGCAGCAGCGCAGCATTAATTCGGCAGTGGCAACTGGACGTCCAGCGACGATGCAACAAGTCATTACTCAAGAAAAAGGACTGGCAAAAGGCCAAGCAAACAAGATTGATTACAATGCAGTGAGCGGTATTATTACCTTAACGGGTAATGCAAGACTGGTTCAAAATGGAGCTAGCTTTGCGGGTAATGTGATTCGTTATAGCCTAAAAGCTGGAGATGTTGAGGCCACAGCTGGTAATAGCCAGCGTGTTGAACTGGTACTTCCACCCAATAATAATACCAACCAAAGCGGTATACGCTAGAATGATTTTGTCAGTTTTTATAAGCGTCTAAATTTTGCATTAGTATGAGTATCGTATGAGTGATAGTAGCAGTTTTAATAGCAGTCTTGACAGTCAGAATACGTCTGTAAAAAACAGTACGACTACGCCTGTAGTCGAGCGTCTGACGATGCAAAATTTAGGTAAGCGTTACGGCAAGCGCTGGGTAGTTAAAGATGTCTCATTCTCTGTCGAGCAAGGACAAGTCGTTGGCTTGCTAGGACCTAACGGTGCAGGTAAGACAACCAGCTTTTATATGGTAGTCGGTTTAGTCAATATGGATAAAGGCCGCGTTACCTTAAGCAAAATGGACTTGTCTAAGTATGCCATGCATGAGCGTGCTCGTGCTGGTATTGGTTACCTGCCACAAGAGGCTTCTATCTTTCGTAAGTTATCAATCGAAGATAATATCTTGGCTATTTTGCAAACTCGTAAAGAGTTATCAGCCGCCGAACAGCGACAAGAGCTTGAAAAATTAATCGGTGAGTTCCATTTGGAGCATGTACGTAAATCCCTAGGGATGAGTGTCTCAGGCGGTGAGCGTCGCCGTTGTGAGATTGCACGCGCTTTAGCAGCTGACCCTAAGTTTATCTTATTAGATGAGCCTTTTGCTGGGGTTGATCCTATCTCTGTTGGTGATATCAAAGACGTTATTTTGGCGTTAAAAAATCGCGGTATTGGCGTACTAATCACCGATCATAACGTTCGTGATACCTTAGCCATTTGTGATAAAGCTTATATTGTTTCAGAAGGTGCCATTATCGCTGAAGGCACATCGTGTGAAGTATTAGATAATGAGCTAGTAAAATCAGTCTATTTAGGTACAGACTTTCAAGTATAGGTAATCCTGTGCGTAGCCGCTCATCTATAACTCATAAATAAGAACTATAGATGAGCGGTTAAAAATATTTTTATAGTATTCGATACATCTTGAGTTTTTATTTACTAACCCAATTTAACTATTATAATTAATTCATCTAACTCTGCACTTTCACGTCTGCATTACCAACCTTCATTCTTTTTTATCGAAGCGGTTATTGGTTTATCATAATTTATGATGACTTATCCTATATAAATAAAACTATCTTAATCTCTCTTTATTTCGCAACCTAAACAGGGCGCATACACGATGGCAAAAAATAAAAGTAGCTATGTCTGTCAGCACTGCGGTGCACATTTTGGTAAATGGTCGGGACAGTGCTCTGATTGCGGCGAATGGAACAGTTTAATAGAAGCCCCAAATGTTAGTATGCCGCATCATAATAAAAATACCTCTAAACCCGCAGCCAATAGAGCAACGCCGCGTGGCGCAAATGGTGGTGCTCCAACAGGAAATTATTCAGGAACGCATAGTGCTGTCATGCCTCTTAATGCCGTTAGTGTAGGGTTAGACACACGTCTGCCAACAGGTATTAGCGAGTTTGACCGAGTATTAGGTGGTGGGTTGGTTGCCGGTTCGGTGGTACTGATAGGTGGTGATCCTGGTATTGGGAAATCTACTATTTTGCTGCAAACGGCGACCAATATGGCACGTGCAGATTCGTTAGCGGGTAGTGCGCTCTATGTAACTGGTGAAGAGTCATTGGCACAGGTGGCGATGCGAGCCAAACGTTTAGATTTACCTGCTGATCGTTTGCGAGTTCTGGCTGAAACCAATGTAGAGACCATTTGCGCCGCACTAACTCAAGAGCAGCCTGCTATTGCAATTATTGATTCGATTCAGACCATTTATACGGATGCGATTAATTCAGCTCCTGGCGGTGTCAGCCAAATTCGAGAGTCGGCAGCTATTTTGACTCGCTATGCCAAACAGACTGGGACGGCTTTGTTTTTAGTTGGACATGTGACCAAAGAAGGTACATTGGCAGGTCCAAGAGTACTTGAGCACATGGTGGACACAGTTTTATACTTTGAAGGACAGTCTGACTCACGATTTCGTATGATTCGTGCCGTCAAAAACCGCTTTGGCGCCGTTAATGAGCTGGGTATCTTTGGTATGACTGACATGGGTCTCAAAGAAGTCGCCAATCCATCGGCCATATTTTTGAGCCGCTATGATAAGCCAGTTGCTGGCTCAGTGGTTATGGTTAGCCGTGAGGGCACACGTCCACTATTGGTTGAGGTGCAAGCACTGGTTGATGACTCTCAAGGACAGCCAAGACGTATGGCTTTGGGGCTTGATTTTCAGCGTCTATCAATGCTGCTCGCGGTTATGCACCGTCATGGTGGTATTCACACTAGCGGACAAGACGTTTATGTCAACGTGGTTGGCGGGGTTAAAGTGATAGAGACGGGTTCGGATTTGGCAGTGCTATTAGCTTGTGCCTCTAGTATTAGAGAAAAGCCTTTGCCGTCATCATTGGCAGTATTCGGTGAGGTGGGCTTGTCGGGAGAGATTCGCCCCGTACCGAACGGTCAAGAACGCCTAAAAGAGGCCATGAAACATGGATTTACTCATGCTATCATTCCTAAATCAAATGCACCTGCCAGCAACTCGCCGCAGTTCAAAGGTATTACTGTACACGCTGTAGAGCGTTTGGATGATGCTATAGAGATAGCCTTCAAAATTTAGTCTTCATCTGAATAAAACTTTCTTAATAATAGCATCCATAAAAAAAGTTCCAGACTCACTTGAGTTTGGAACTTTTTTATATTTTTAATATGCTTTATATATTTTGAATTGCTAGTTTTTCTAAGTCTGTAACTTTAATTGAGTATTTAAAACTATAACCTAAAAAACTATGGACCTGAAACACGTTCAATTGAAACGTTGCCAACACCTTTACTAGTGATGCCTAAACGTTTAGCTGCCCCATAAGACAAATCTAGAACGCGATTACCATGGAATGGACCACGATCATTTACCTTTACTACTACGCTTTTGCCATTAGTTTTATTGGTTACTTTTACATAGCAGTTTAGTGGCAAAGAACGATGAGCAGCTGTCAGACCATTCATATCAAAAGTATCGCCACTGGCAGTTTTACGGCCATGGAACTTACGACCATACCAAGAGGCGAGACCAGTTTGTTTGAACTTGCTGACAGAATTAGAGGCCACAGCAGTCAGTCGCTCTAATACATCTTCATCATCAGTGACTTGACTAGTATCATTAGCCAATAGAGAGCTGTTAATAGCTAACGATGCTGGCTGACGTGCAGATTTTACTAAGCTTGAAGCATTATCATGTTGGCGAGTAAGCTCACCAAGTACACGATCAATATGGGAGGCGTTATCTTGAGACAAGGTCGCAAGGGATGTTTTTGCTTCTACGGCATTGGCATTAGATGCTATTGCAGAGCCAGCAAACAAACACACTGACATTGTAAGTAAACCAGATAGACGCTTATTCATAGATACCTCTATAACTTATATATTAAGACATAGTATCCAAAACCTAGGGTTGAGCACAACAGAATAAAGTAATTCTGATAACGCTACAGATCATGCATGCTCGTCATCTATGTAAGTACCATAGGATATGAGCAATGGCTGGATAAGTCTCAAAACATGGGTAATTTTCATTTCGCAAATTTTCAATGTAAAGCTACTAATTAAGAATTCAAAGTTTTACTATCTTATTTTGTTATGAATACGTTAACTTAAGTAGTGCCTTTGAAAAGCTAGATGCTCACTATACGGAGCAGCTACGACCGAAATATAATTGAATGCAAAGTTTATTAGCAACTCTGTACATGTTATGTATCAAAGAGTAGTAAAAAGAGAGTAACGCAAATTTTTGTAAAAAACAAGGATTAAAGTTTAATGATGATTGTTATTAATGACAAATGTATTAAAGATATAAACAGGTAACTTTCTACATATTTCTGTAACAATAACAGCGTCTTAGATAACATTATTTTTTATGATAATAGTGTGATTTTTATAAGGAATATTTTTATTTACTAAATAAATATTTTTTATAAATGTTTGTTTTTTGAATTGATGTTATTTATATCGGATACTCATAATACTTTTTGATATATGCTTTATTTTGAATATAAACAATCTAATATAAATTGTTATCTGTATTTTTACTTCTTTATATTTATAATTCTGGTTCTTTTAACCATTAGATTGCAATTTTTGTAATCTTAAAGCCAATATTTATATAAGACATATTTTTTGAACCATAGTTAATTATTAATTCATACTCACACTATATTATTTAGTTTAAGTAAAAAATACTGCTACATAAGCTTATAAGCAGGGCGGAGTATGGTTTTGATATATTAGCTATCAGGACAATTTGACTAATCAGCTTTGTGAGTATGAATGGACATCAAAAGTCCAAACCCGCCCATTAAGGTTACAATTGCAGTACCACCGTAACTAACGAAAGGTAAGGGAACGCCAACAACAGGTAGAATGCCTCCAACCATGCCAACATTCACAAATACATAGACAAAAAACGACATCGCAATAGCACCTGCTAATAGGCGGCTATAGGTATCAGGGTGGGTAAAAGCAATATATAGTGCACGTATTAATAGGCAAGCATATATCAGCATAAGTAGTATCACACCGAATAGGCCAAATTCTTCTGAGAAAGCAGCAATGATAAAGTCAGTGTGACCTTCAGGCAAAAAGTGTAGTTGTGATTGTGTACCGTCTAGATAACCTTTACCTGATAGTCCTCCAGAACCGATGGCAGTTTTAGACTGAATAATATTCCAACCCGCTCCCTGTACGTCATCTTCAGGATTAAAAAGGGTTAACACTCGCGTACGCTGGTAATCGTGTAATAAAAAATACCATGCAAAGGTTACAAAGGGTATGGCTAACGCTAGCGCTGCTGAAATCATCCACCATGAAAGACCTGCCAAAAACAGGACAAAGAGCCCACTTGCTGCAACGAGTAGTGAAGTACCAAGATCTGGCTCTTTTGCGATCAGTATTACCGGTACAATGATAATGCCCAAAGTTATTATTACACTTGAAAATGATGGCGGTAGTTCACGTTTGGATAAGAACCATGCACACATCATTGGCATACCCAGTTTCATAAACTCTGATGGCTGTACGCTGCCAAAACCTGGCAAATTAATCCAGCGCTGTGCTCCCATCCTTACTTCGCCAATAATATCAACCAATACCAGTAGTATCAGTCCTAACACATAAAAAACAGGAGTAAAGGTGCGATAGATGCTAGGTGGCACTTGCGCCATAATAAACATGACTGTAAAAGCCACTCCATAGCTTACTATTTGTCGGACAACCATACTAACGTCTTGGGTTGAAGCACTATATAAGATAGTCAGGCCAATACAGCAAATCAGCAATAACAGTACAGTCAGCCATGGGTCTATATGAATACGCTGCCACAGCGTTCGTTCATGACGTTGGCCGAAATGATGGCTTTGGCGTGAAAAGCGATATTGTGGATTAGAAGACATAGGCAAAAGTGACTGTAATAAAAGGAAGTATATTAAAAGAGACAGTTTAAGAATGCTTTTTATTAACTATTATCATAAATCTGAACACTAACTATAAAAAAGCAATCAAAAATAAGGTATGGTAAATATAATAATTCTACTAAAAGTATCTTTGATGTAGCAAGATACCTAGTTTTAAGACATTATTATCGTATAGCTATCGTAGAAAATAACAACAATAGGGTGACTTGATAGTAATAGAGTAACGTGATTATAAAAAATGATGATGATAAATGTTAATAACAAAATTATTAGCTATTATCAGGGGCGATAGTTTAGCCTGCTTGCGTAAAATTTGATAGTATCGATAAAATATTTATTAGTGATAACTGCTCACATGACCCATGTAAATAATAGTATTCATAGGTTTTCCTATAAGCCTAAATGTAAACAGGCCAATTTTTCTATTTACCCGAAAGATATTTACCCTTCTATAAATCTGAAATTTCATATGACATCAATTATAAAACCTTTAGTTGCCTTTATCGTTTGTAGTAGCAGCGTTATTGGACATGCTGCTATTTTAAATGACAGTAGCGAGCGTCGTATTCAAGTGCGTCATGCTAGTGATAGCAGTAGTAATGCCTATATCGCGCCTTCTGCTAGCGTTAACCATAAATCGCCTGTGTTAAGTGGCGATAGTATGCAAGGTTTGATTAACCAAAAACAACGCGAATATGAGTTCGATTCTAAAGTATCAATAGAAGAGAATAAACGTGTGAGCGTGAATACTCGCAGTCCAAATTATAGTACTTCTGACTTTAAACGTGTGACTTACAATCCTAAGTACAACACAGCCAGTAATACTTATAACAGTATGGTTGATATGGACTTCAATGGTTGGTTAAACAGCAACAGCTTTCGTGCTCAAGAAGTGGCAAATTTTCAACGTTATTTAAGCTCACAGATTGGTGCCCGAAACGTTCCACCACTTGAAGAGCTTCTTACTACTGCACGTAGCTGGGACAAGTGTGGTTATGAGCCTTATCAGCTGCCCCCACAAGAATTGTGGTCAAATATAGTACCTACTTTGCGGCTTTATAGTAATTTAAAGAACCAAGGTATCCTGCCTGCAAGTAGTAAAATACGTTCAGCATATCGTAGCCCAGGATTGAATGGTTGTGCGGGTGGTGCGAATAGCAGCAAACATATGACCGCAGGGGCAATAGATATTTGGGTGCCTGAATACGATGATAATTTTTGGCTACTGAGTAACTTGCAAGACGGTCTATGTCAATTTTGGCAATATCAAGGTCAGTCTCATAATTTTGGCTTAGGATTGTACTCAACGGGCGCAATACATCTAGATACGCAAGGTTATCGAAAGTGGGGTTTTAATCATGCCAGTAGTAGCTCCTCATGTCGCTATTAAACTTAAACAGTGCCATAACTTAAAAAACTAAGCTTAACTACTGGAGTCGTTGATATTGAGCTTATTGAGTATGCTTAAAATGGTTGATAGATGCCATATAGCTATTTGGTTAGACCTATAAGTCATTAAAAACTAGTAATATTGTCCCAAATTATGTTCTAATAATCACAAATAATTGTCTACATTTTATACAAGTTCCTTGTTTCATAAACAAGGTTCAAGAGTTTGATACAAGCGGGATTTATGAAGGGTTTTCGGTCGATAATATCAGGCGCACGTAGGTTTAATTTGAGCAATACACTTAATTCTCAATCAAACACTTTACGTCTTATGTTGGTTGTTGTTGCTATCTTGTTGGTACTACTTAGCAACTCTTGTAGTCCGGAAATGCCTACGGATAGTCAAGCAGATGCATCACTGGCGCAGCAAAAACAGTTAGAAGTTGCCAATATTGAGGATAATATTACCAACTCGTATGCAAGGTTAGCTGCAAATCGTGCAGATATTTGTCCCAAACTATTGCAAAAAGACATGGGTAACAACGATATTAAGCGTGTTGCCGAAGTGATGGTTAATGACTATCGTGACTATTTTTTATATTTAGAGGCTGGACAGCGCATTGATGTCGATGTCGATAATAGACAAATAGAAGCCCTACTGATTGTGCCCACTATGCATAACTTCGCTAATGGCGAGTATCAAGTGGCATCCTATGATAAGCATGTAATCCGACTAGCCTATAATGGCGCTACATACAAGCCTGAACGCTTAAGCTACGACGTTGCGATAACAGTTACGGATTAAGTATCCGTAACCTTGTTTTCTTAACTTATATCAAAAGCGCCTGCTAAAAAATTACTCAGATTTGATCGTTTTGGTTTGCCAAGGATCGTCCTGTCCAACTGTCACAATCAAGAATTTATCTGGATTAAGAGTATCGCGCATAGTCTGATTCACTCCTGATAGTTTAACGTTTTCAATACGTGCCATATAATCCGTCAGATAATTATCTGGCAGTTGATAGAAGTTCATCATTCCCAGCAAACCATTAATTCCCGCATTACTTGCAAAGCTCATCGGAAAGCTATTCTTCATATTGTCCGTGGTTAGACGCATCTCATCATTGTTAATCCCGTTATCTAACGTATCATTAATGACCGTTAAGCTGGCATCAATAGCATCGCGAGCCTTGTCATTGCGGGTTGAAAAACCTATCTGGTAAGGGCCACGAGTTAGCATTGGACTCATAGAGCCTGATATACCATAGGTATAACCTAGATTTTGACGTATCTCAGTCATCAACCGTGCATTAAAATTACCGCCTGCTAATACCTCATTGCCAATAGCAAAATTGGTTTGTTGCTGTTGCGCTTGAGGGTCGGTAGCACGCTTACTACCTAGTTGTCCCATTAGTACTGTGGTTTGGCTGCTAGGAAAGGGGATGTGAATATTCTTTGCTTGGGTGAGTGGTTTTGGCTCGGGTAAAGCATTGGCGGCCTTGCCTATAGGTAAATTAGTAGTAATGTCTTCAGCGAGTTTTTTGGCTTGAGCGAGCGTCAAGTTGCCAGTCATTGCTAATGAAGCATTGGCAGCGACAAGGTAGCGATTTTGAAAGTCAGTTAGGTCTTTTTTCTCGATACTGGGTACTGTTTCAAGCGTACCTGACGAAGGATGGGCATAAGGATGGCTGCCATATAGAGCGTTATCAAAAGCCAGACTGGCAAGGCTATTAGGATCTTGTTTCTGCTGTTGCAGACCGACTAATAGACGTGCTTTGTTACGCGCTAAAATTGATTGATCAAAGTTGGACTGTGTCAGCATTTGCGTCATCAAATCGATGGCTGGTAGTAGATGAGCATCATCAGATAAGCTACGTAGCGAGACGATAAACATATCCTTATACGCACTACTATTTAAATCAATCCCTAATGTTTCAACTGCTCGCGTAAAGTCATCTTCGTTCAAGCTCTCAGTGCCTTGCGTGAGCATCGTAGCGGTCATATTAGCAATGCCAAAGCCATTCGCACGTATATTACCATCGCGTGCACTACCAGCATTAAAACGTAAATCAATATCTACGATAGGTAACGTGGTTGCTCGTACAAAAGATACGGGCACGCCGGCTGTCGTTTTAAAGTGTTCGATAGTTGGTACTGTTACTTGTAAAGGTTTAACGTTGTTAAGACTGGTAAGCTTAGCCAATGCTGCAATGGGCGCATTTACATCGACCGCAGCAGCGGGCTCACGATATTCTTCAGCACCGACTGAGTCTGCATAAGCGGGAGCAATAAACGCTGTTAAGCCTAGTAGAATGCTAGCACTAAGATGAGACTTGCAAATAGATTGAGACCGGGTTGAGTCTGGATGTGGTAGCGTTCTTTTGATCATGAATATAAAAGTTTTCTGAGTCATATCTTTCTTCTTATAGATGTTCTTAAACTATAGGCTTCTTAGGAAAGAAGGATGGCGCAAAACTATAACGAACATTAGCAATTTATTCTAAGTACTAAGTTTTAAATACCGAATTTCAAGCATTGAGTATTAATTGTTTGTTGGTGCCTTGCTTGTTTTAGTTTCATCTGTCTTTTGTTTAGGCGGTACGATATGCATCACGGTCAGATTATCGTTTACAAGATACTTTTTACTAGCAGCCTGAATATCAGCGATGCTCACACCATCAAGCTTGGCAGGTAAGCTTGCAAGCAATCTGTCATCCAGCCCTATAGATTGTAGCGAGCCTATCATCCGTGCTTGGCCTTCCATACTGTCTTGCGCATATACCAAACCTGTAACGGTATTGGTCTTAGCACAACTGATTTCGTCGGCATTAATAGGATCAGTGGTAAGCTTATTGATTTCAGCTGTGATAGCTTCTTGTGCTTGCGTTAAGCTCACGCCTTCACGCGGCGTTGCTTGTATTAAAAACAGTCCATCACCGCGATCAAGTAAGTCGTAAGAAGTACCGACTGTGGTCAGCAAACCTTGCTCGCGTATGAGTCGACTTTCTAAACGCGCCGATAGACCACCATCTAACACATCTTGGGCAAGTGATAGCGCATAAGCTTGCTTTTCATTGTTCGCGCCAACAGTCGATAGGCTAGGGACGTTGTAACCCATCAACAATACAGGCACTTGTACCGCTTGCTCAGAGTCAACTTTTTGATAACCACGGAAGCCTTGCTGTTTGACCGCAGGGCGTGTGGGTAATTTGCTGGCAGGCAGATCACCGAAGTAGCGTTTGACTTGTGCTAAGACCTCTTTTGGCTCAACGTCACCGACGATAACTAAGGTTGCATTATTGGGTGCATACCAAGTCTTATACCAATCTTTTAATTCTGTCAGTTTAATGGATTCAAGCTCGCTCATTGGCCCGATGACAGATTCACCTTTAGGACTATCAGGCAAAGCCAACAGGCGAAACGACTCATAAGCTTTGGCAAGTGGATTGTCATCAGTACGTTGACGACGTTCCTCCATGACTACTTGATGCTCTTTAGTAAAAGCTTTTTCATCAAAAACTAAGTTTTTCATGCGATCCGCTTCTAATTCCAAAGCTAAAGCCATTCTATTAGCGGGAAAGAGCTCGTAGTAGCCAGTGTAATCGTAGCTGGTGAAAGCGTTATTAACGCCGCCAAACTTTGCAATCAAGCGCTCATAATCATCGCTTGAAACGTCAGCTGTCCCTTTAAACATCATATGTTCGAGCAAATGCGAGATGCCACCTTTATTTAACGGCTCATCCGCAGAGCCAACCCGATACCAGATCTGCGTCATCGCTACTGGCGCCCGATGATCTTCTTTGATAATTATCTTGAGCCCATTTTCTAACTGATATTCATGTCGACCTGACATATCGATAGTCAGATCCGAACTCATGGATGGCTTAGCAGTTACTGTGTCAGGCTCAGCTGTTTGTTTCAGACCACTGGTTTGACATGCAGTTAGAGTAGTGGCGAGTGCTAAGGCGCAGGCCATACGTAACGATATAATAGGTAATGGTGAAGACAAGGGCATGGTATGTTCTACTTATAAAAAATGACGACTTATCAAAGACGATGACTTATTAAAAACTATAAAATAATATTGTTGTCTTAAAGATAACAACCGCAAGCGCTATAAAGATTTATGTCCACCAACAATCACACTGGCTGTTGGTTTGAATTCTTGTGTCGTACTACAGCCTACGATTGATAATAATAGGATGGAAATAACCATAGCGATTCCAATATTTATAACAAGCTTCAAATGAGAAACCGTTGGTACAGGTTTATAATTGGTTTTATGAGTTGGTATTATCGATGACATAAGTATTCCTGATTTTAGAAGACAGTTTTAGAAAAAGAGCTTTCTTAAGCTCACCTTTAGAGGTAAGACCACCAAATGTATAGATATCCTAATTGATGACACACCATAGACTGGCAATGAAAATTATTACAAAATCTTTTTTAAGTCATTAATTAAATCAGCTGTTGGCTCTAGTGCTTGCAAAGTAGCACAACCTACAGTTGAAAAAGACAGGGCTGCTATAAGAAGCAACAGGCTGAGCGCATTAGCCTTTCTATAAATAAAATGCCTCTTAGGAATAGGCTTAATATCAGATCTTATGCCGTTTGATGGATATTGTCGCTTTGGCAAGTGTATATGCTTTAAAAAGCAAGTTTGTTTTAGAGGTGGCATGGCTATTCCTATTCAGTGAATAAAAAGACCGAACGGCTAATTGATTGCTCAGAGCAGGCAAGTATTAAATAGACTGTAGCGAAATTTGACCTTACCAAAGTCAGATTTTTGTGTCTGAACCTTAACCAAGCTTTCTTACAAATCGGCTATTACTTTATCATTCGCTATCACGGACAGCGCTGAGCGACACTTGAATTATGCTAAACTAGCACAAAAACCAGCTTTCGTTTTAATGATATTAAATATAATGATATTCATTGCACAATAAATAAATTACTGACATTGATAACTTTTAGGGCAAGCTTATGAATAATCCGAATAATGCCAACCGTGTGGTCATCAATCTTGATGGCAGCCTTGATGATTTAGATGACGATGATATTACCTTACCGAGTCTACCGACGCAATCAGTCCCCATTATTGATGATTCTGGTATCGATGAAGTTGAAACAGCAATTAAGGCTGATGAGCAAGGTAATGGTGTTAGTCATACAGCAAATACGGATGTATCAAGTGCAGATGCTGCAGAACAGATAGCTTTAGGTGCGCCAATCGTCATGCCTGCAGGACAGCATACGAGCGAAGATACAGTGGTGAGTAACGATAAGATCGACAATAAGACTAATCGTACTGCTGTACCAAAAATGCCGCTACAAGATCAGTGGAGCGACAATTCCAGCAATAAATCTCGAGCCGCTAACCCTCAATCTGGCAGTACTGGAAATATCAATCCTGACAGTGCAAGTCAAGCTAGCGTTTCTGAATCTAGCGTTCCTGAATCTAGCGTTCCTATGAGACAAGCTGCACCCAGTATGCCTCAAGACGAGCAAGAAAATGAAACCCAAGGTCGTCAAAAAGGCAGCTGGTTCAACCGCATGAAGTCAGGGCTGAGTAAGTCACGTAAGAATTTAGCGGAAGGTATGGTCAGTATTCTTATCGGTGGTAAAGAGATCGACGATGAGCTGTTAGAAGAAGTCGAAGATCAACTGTTGGTTGCTGACATTGGTGTAAACGCAACCAACCGCATTATTAAGAGTCTAACCGAGCAGACAGCACGTGGGGACTTAATCTATGCACATTCATTGTATAAAGCGTTGCAAAGTGAGTTGGTCGATATCTTAACGCCAAAAGTTGCGCCACTGGTCATCGACACCAGCAAAAAACCTTTTGTTATTTTAGTTGTAGGCGTTAATGGTGTTGGCAAAACGACGACTATTGGAAAACTTGCCAAACGTCTACAAGGTGAGGGCAAATCGGTCATGCTGGCTGCGGGTGATACGTTCCGTGCGGCCGCGACCGAGCAGCTGCAAATTTGGGGTGAGCGTAATAGTATTCCAGTCGTAGCGCAAGGTCACGGCTCAGACAGCGCCTCTGTTATCTTTGATGCCATGCAATCTGCTAAGGCTAAAAATATCGATGTGTTAATTGCTGATACTGCTGGTCGCTTGCAGAATAAAACGCATCTAATGGCGGAGCTTGAAAAAGTCGTGCGCGTCATGCGTAAAGCCGATCCAAGCGCGCCGCATGAAGGTATGATTGTTCTGGATGCTGGTACAGGACAAAATGCTATCAATCAAGTTGAGCTATTTAATAAAGTCGTGCCTTTGACGGGTATTACTATTACCAAATTAGATGGTACTGCCAAAGGCGGGGTCGTGTTTAATATTGCTGAAACTACTGATGTGCCTATCCGCTACATTGGTGTTGGCGAGTCCATTGATGATCTACGTGCCTTTAGTCCTAAGCAGTTCGTTGCAGCATTGTTCGATACGGATGAAAGTTAAGATTTTTCATAAATTGAGTATTATTTCATTAGAGCTAAGTTGGAGGTAACTATGATAGTCACTACAACAAGTTTTGGTCAACATCGACTAATTTTAATGGCAAGCGCTAATGAGAATGATATTGCTCAGCTTGCTGAAGTTAATTGGCTATTAAAAGGCCAGTCATGGCGTCACTCTAAATCATCTACTAAGCTCAAAAAGCACTATAAGCTTAGCGAGGATGATTTTATATTTATAGATGAAGATGAATTAAATAGTAAAGATGCCTCTCAATCTTTACTATTAGCTGCCATCGGCCAGCTTAATGAGTATGCTGATGGTAGACGTGACGCTTTTGATTTGTCATTAGATATATCTTTAGGCACTGAGTTTCAGCAAAAAGTATGGCGAGCATTACAAGATATTGCGCATGGCGAAACGATAAGTTATGCAACGCTTGCTCAGCGTGTTGGTAACCCTAAAGGATTCCGAGCAGTGGCAAACGCTAACGGCAAAAACCCTTTTAGTATCGTCATTCCCTGTCATCGAGTGATTGCCAGCGATGGTAAGCTGGGTGGCTATACTGGCGGGCTGGACAAAAAAGAGTATTTATTAGCGCTTGAAGGTGTAAAGGATAAAACCTAGTTTAAGAGATTTTAGATGAACGGTTATTGGATGCATTGTTAAAACGCATTAAAAAAGAGCCAAACGCTAAAAACGTTTGGCTCTTTTTATGAGTGATCGATCATTTATTACTGGTAAGTTATTGCTGGACAGAAACTATTGCTCAAGTTGTGCCATCACGTCAGCAGAGAAGTTCACATTGCTATAAACCTCTTGTACATCATCTATGTCTTCTAGCATATCAATCATCTTCATGACTTTTTCGGCATCATCGATATTATCAATCTCAGCACTGGTCGATGGTGACATAGTCACTTCAGCATTATCAGATACCAGACCTGCAGCATTGAGAGCATCTTTGACTTGACCGAAACTTTCCCACTCAGTGATGACAAGCAGGCTTTCACCATCATTTTCAATATCAAGTGCGCCTGCATCTAATGCAGCAAGCATAACTTCATCTTCTAAGCTTACATCATTAAAAGTGATTTCGCCGCGCTTATTAAAAAGGTAAGCGACTGAACCTGAAGTACCAAGATTGCCATCGTACTTGGTAAAGGCATGGCGCACTTCACTGACAGTGCGATTAACATTGTCGGTCATGGTTTCGACCAGTACTGCGACGCCACCGATACCATAGCCTTCATAGCTGATCTCATCCATGTTTTCAGTATCACCGCCACCAGTACCGCGATCAACAGCACGATTGATGGTGTCTCTGGTCATATTGACTGATAAGGCTTTTTCAATAACGGCCCGTAAACGTGGGTTTTTGTCAGGGTCAGGATCACCTTGCTTAGCAGCTGAAACAATTTCACGAATAATCTTGGTAAATACTTTACCTTTTACTGCATCCTGACGGGCTTTACGGTGTTTAATATTTGCCCATTTTGAATGACCTGCCATATTATATCCTTAAGTGCTATATACTTTTTAGTATGAGCTCAATGTGAGTCATACCTATTACGAATACTTTTTTATACCAATGTTTGAATGTTTTTGGAGCTTATAAATTTCACACTAACTAGCGCTTTTAATGTACTGTTGTAAGGTTATAAGCTTACGTTAACGTTAGCAATTTGTATGTTGCTAAGAGCTATTTTTTGCTACACTGTGGCAACTTATATGTTGTGATAACTGCTATAAGCGACCAATATTATAAACCAATTTTGCGTATTTTGAATAACTTGCGCTTATCCATCACACTTTAAATCATTGGATGCTATCAAGCCACTGATTTTATGAAGCCACTGATTCTATGAAGCAACCAACCGCTGAAGCCATTACTCATTTACGCAACCGCATTCACATTACTATTGAAGGCACAGATACCCGTTTGGGTAAGCTTTTTGATATTGTACTATTGATTGCCATTTTGACCAGTGTGGCTATCGTAATGCTTGATAGTGTTCTATACATGCGTTTGCAATATGGCACACTGTTTTTTTACGCTGAATGGTTTTTTACGATTTTATTTACGATTGAGTACGCTCTAAGGTTATTCTCAGCACCCAATCGTATTCGTTATGTTTTTAGTTTTTTTGGAATAGTGGATTTATTATCCGTATTACCAAGCTATTTAAGTCTAATGTTTGTGGGTGTGCAGTACTTACTCGTGATACGTATTTTACGTATTTTACGTATTTTCCGCGTTCTCAAGCTCAAAGCGTATATGCAACAAGCTGGATTTTTGGCTTCTGCGCTTAGAACCAGTCAGCAAAAGATTACGGTATTTTTCTTATCGCTCGTCTTATTAGTAACGATCTTTGGCTCGGTTATCTATGTTGTGGAAGGTCCAGAAAATGGCTTTACCAGTATTCCATTATCTATCTATTGGGCGATAGTAACCATGACTACAGTGGGATATGGTGATATATCACCAAAAACGCCACTAGGGCAAGCAATTGCATCCATGGTCATGATTACTGGTTACTCTATCATTGCAGTGCCAACAGGGATTTTTACCTCTGAGCTGGCACGTAATATGCGACCACAGCTCAATCCAATCACTTGTCCCAACTGTGGGAAGTTTGGTCATGCAGTTGGTGCGACATTCTGTGATCGCTGTGGCCATGCGCTACATGTTTAACGGTCACTAATATTGATTTTTTAAGTCTCTATATATTCATTAGTTAGCGATGATAAGTCAACTTCCACCCCAAGGTTAACCAAGTTCCAGTACTGTCCTGATACGGTACGATCAAGCATCATGGTAGTGGCGGAAGGCTGAAATTGAGCAAAGTATTTTAAAGACGTACGCATCTGAGCAATAACTTCGTGATGCACTTGACTACTAGAAAAATCAAAATGGCCATCTTGATGAGGCGTAATAGATAAAGGCTTCAATCCAATAGCGAGCCATTGCTGGTAAAACTCGCCTGGAATATTGGTATCATCATTCCGGCGTATTCCCAGTGCAATCAAATCCTGTTCAAGTGCCGTCACATCGCCTTTGATAGCATGTTTAGCAAACCTACGAAACAATTGCACCTCACTATCACTATAGCTGCGAATACCGCCAAAGTCGTAAGCTACTACGCTACCATCAGTGCGGAAGGCAAAGTTACCGGGATGAGGATCACAGTGCATCCGGTATAAGCCAAATAGCTGGCCTGCTGTAAAATGAAACAGGCGCTCTGCTATTTTTTGCTTAACATCATTATCCCATGTCGCTGCTACTGTTAGCGTCTCTCCCATCTCTTCTGTCAAAGTCAAAATTCGTTTAGAAGAGTGGCTACCAATGACCTTAGGTATGATAAGACCGTTGTCCTCAGCATGAAATGCCCCAAATACCCGTAAGTTATGGGCCTCTTTAGTATAATCAAGCTCATCATGTAAGCTTTGACGTATCTCGTTAAATAGCTGATTTTGCAGGTCACGACTCATGTTAAGAACGCCAGCAATCTTTAAGGCCATGCGTACTTGCTTTAGATCACTGTCGCAATTCTCATCAACATCTGGATATTGCACCTTAACTACGACCTTTTGGCCAGAGGGCAGAGTAGCCTTGTGTACTTGACCAATGGAGGCTGCCGCAAAAGGTACTTCTTCGAATTCTGCAAACAGCTCACTAATAGATGCTTTAAGCTCACGTTCTACCTGTGTGCGTATCTGTACATATGGCATGGGTGGCGCATCTTTTTGTAGCTTTTCAAGCGCCGTTGCAACCTCTGGTGGAAACACATCTTTATATTGCGAGGCGATTTGCCCCACTTTCATGACAGCGCCCTTCATCTCACCAAGCGTTTCAGCGATTTGAACGCCTACATCTTGCATTAACTCTGAGCGTGCCTGTAAGCGTTTTTCTTCGTCACTAGAGAGGTGCTTTAGCGAGTTCTTAGCAGCTTTACCTGCAATACTTGCAGTCATGCCAGCAAGTTTCATAAAGCGTTTTCCGGACGATTTAGCCATTCATATCACCGTATATTGATTTTTTAGTTTTTTGCTTATAAATTAATGATTGATTAAAGAACGAGTCATATTTAATGCAATATTTCAGCCAATAAAACCCTTCATTTTAAAAGCGTGCTAGGGTTTTTCTAAAGACTGTATTAAGGCATGTGATAATGCCACTTAGCTGTCATTGTCCAAGTCAATGCGGTACGAATTAACCAGCCAATAATCGAGTGCCATCTGATAGCCTAAGTGGCCTAAACCACATATTACTCCAACTGCCACATCACTTAAGTAAGAATGTTGCCGAAAAGGTTCACGTGCATGAACATTAGATAGATGCATCTCTATGAATGGCTTTTGAGTGGCTAGTAGGGCATCGCGAATAGCGACTGACGTATGGGTAAATGCAGCTGGATTAATGATGATAGCATCCACTTGTGATACAGCATCAGCTAACAAACCATGATGCTGAATAGCATCAACGAGCTGTCCTTCGTGATTGGATTGAATACAAATAAGTTCAATGCCATGCTTTGCTGCTCTTATTGTTAAATGTTTTTCGATATCAGTAAGGGTTGTATGACCATAAATTTCTGGCTCGCGCTTACCTAATAAGTTGAGGTTAGGCCCGTTAATGAGTAGTATTTTGCGTGTCTGTAGATTGTCTGTTTCTGAACCAGTTGCGTCTGCTACTGTTGTTTTTGAAGCTGATGCTGACGGAGAAGAGTTGCTCATAAGTTTCTCTACAGATTTAGGTGAATGTAATATTAGGTCTAATAGGGTTTGTAATTATAACTCATCTATAGTTTACTAATAAATCTTTAGCATCATGTCACAGGCATGGTTTTATGGTGATTGCATATGCTTTGGCAATGCATTAGTGAGAGATGCCTTTGTAGACCTTACCTTTGCATTAATACTCTTGTAAACGAAATATTCATTGAAATAACGGATAAGTAAGAGATTAAACTGTTACGCTAGATATGGGACTTTATCATAATAGCTCAATTGTTAGTTTATAAAAAATTACATAGATAGCTTACCTAAACATTAAAAATCATGTTAAATGACTTTGTGTTGCTAAAAACCCATGCTATGATATTTTTAAGTAGTGAATCTTGCGATTTTGTTGCTGCTGCTTTTTGAAACAACTATAAGTAGCAATCATCCTTAAGTGATGATGCAACATCGCTAGTAAGTGCGTTAAGGCGCGATTATTTCATCTAAGAAGAAATTCTTATTATTTGATGAAAATGAATGTCCTTATATATTCTAAACGCAACTTTTAAATGATGGTATTTAAATCGTTATTGATTAAATAAGTGATTTAAATTCTGATTTCATAATCTTAGACCCCGTTTATATGCAATTACGCAAAGGAAGTTGGGGCTAGGCGTAATTTTAGGAAGCAATGTTATGTCAGATCGTGAGCAAGGTATCGTTAAGTGGTTTAATGACTCAAAAGGCTTTGGTTTTATTCAACGTAATAGCGGTGAAGACATTTTTGTCCATTTCCGCGCTATTCAAGGTGATGGTTATCGCTCTCTAAAAGATGGCGAAAAAGTTGAGTTTAACGTAGTGGAAGGCCAAAAAGGCCTACAAGCTGAAGAGGTTAGAAAAGTAGAAGACTGATCAATTCAGTCATTATAGTGGTTTAGCTATAATGATTTTACTAACTGCTGATATACTACTGAGTCAAGCCTGTCTATTCTTATCGATATTGGGTTTATTACAACATCGATAAGAATAGACATTAGGCTTGGCTTTTTTACGCTCCTATATTTCATAGGCCGTTAATTATTAGTTGCAGTTATCTATCCGCATTCATCTGCATTCATATACCAGCAGCTTTATCTAAATCTAAAAGCTACGTTAAGGTTTGCTGTGAGTCTGCTACTGTCAATACATAAGGATGATTTTTTGAGTAATTTTACGACATTTACTGATTTGCCACTTTCAGCGCCAACATTACGAGCAATCAGTGATTTGGGTTTTACCGAGTTAACGCCTATCCAAGCTCAGATATTACCACATACATTAGCGCATCAAGACGCGATTGGACAGGCGCAAACGGGAACAGGCAAGACTGCGACTTTCTTGATTACTATTATGGAAGCTTTACTTAAGCGTCCTTTTGGTCAGGAAGAAGAGCGTCATTTAGGTGAGCCTCGCGCCGTGATAATGGCACCAACACGCGAGCTTGCGCAGCAGATTTTTGATGATTGTGTGGCATTGACCAAATATACCGAGCTACATAGTGTCTGTATTATGGGTGGTACTAATTATGAGACTCAACAGCATGAGCTTGAGCGCCAATATGTAGATATTTTGGTGGCTACACCTGGACGTTTGATTGATCTTATGCATAAAGGTATGGTCTATTTGGATCGTGTAGAAGTACTTGTGTTAGATGAAGCTGACCGTATGCTTGATATGGGTTTTATCCCCGATATTAAACGTTTGGTTGGACGCATGCCAGCTAACACTGATCGTCAAAGCCTGCTGTTTTCAGCTACCTTTAATCAAGATGTTATGAACCTTGCTTATCGCTGGTTACATGAGCCCCAGTTTGTTGAAATTGAGCCTGAACACAAAACTAGTGAGCTAGTAGACCAGCATTTTTATTTACTAACAGAAGATCAAAAGTTAGAAGCGTTGCAGCGTATTATTGCTGATAGCGCTGTAGAAAAAGTCATTGTCTTTGCCAATCGTAAGGATCAGGTGAAGCGTCTGTATCACAAGCTTCGTCAAGCGCATAAAATTGTTATGCTATCAGGTGACGTGATTCAGCAGAAGCGTGAAAAATACTTACAGCGTTTTAAAGACGGTCACGCCTCTATATTAGTCGCAACTGACGTAGCTGGGCGCGGTATTCATGTTGACGATATCAGTCATGTGGTTAACTATACCTTGCCGGATCAGCCAGATGACTATGTACATCGTATTGGTCGTACAGGGCGCGCTGGGCAAACAGGTATCAGTATTAGCTTTGTGAGTGAAGATGATGCTTTTAATCTACCTGCATTAGAGAAACACTTAGATACTAAGTTTAGCCTTGAGCAATGGCAACAGTAGTTATATCAATACTAAAAGCTTAAGTGTTGTCAGAAAAAGCCCGCAGCGATATTAACGTTGCGGGCTTTTTTTCGACATGCTTATAAGATATTGGCTTTTACTATGTTCTGAGCTCAACTATTGAGAATGGTTCATGGTTTCGGAGTCAGCATCCATATGATGCATATTAGAATCCATTTGGCTCATATCATGATGGGTAGAGTCGCCTGCTTCAGAGGTCATAGCAGAAGAGCTACCATGATTCATTTGTGCGCCACTATCATGTCCACCATGCATATTAGTCATTATGATAGGCACAAACGCCACAGCCATTCCCGATAGTACCATCACTACACCATTTAGCTGGCGCAAGCGAAAGCGACCAATTTTATCACGCATCCAGCTGACTGTTTTATGAGTAGCAACTAACATTGGCACTGTACCTAGACCAAAGACAAACATCAGTGCTGCGCCTCCTAAAGGATTATGAGCGACAACTGCAATAAGTAGGGCGCCATACACAAGTCCACAAGGTAGAAACCCCCATAGCAGACCAGCAGTTAAAGCACGTGGAAAGGTAGTGAGTGGAAATACCTTTTGGCGTAGTGGTCCAAGGATTTGCCAAAAACGCATACCAAAGCGCTCAAGCTTGGTTAAAAATGGCGCGCCCAACATTGTGACGCCAACAAGTACTAGCACTAAACCCAATAGAATACGCGGCATACTATTGCCTTTCATCAATGGCTCTAATACGGTTGTGCCAATTAATCCTGCCATCAAACCTAAAAAAGAATAGCTAAGTAAACGTCCAAGATGATAGGTAGCAACCAAACCACGGCGCTTGGCAGGACTAGCATCCTTCATTGATAGTCCAAATGCGCTCACCAGTCCGCCACACATGCCTAAGCAATGCGGTGAACCAAAAAATCCCATTAGTAATGCTGCAACTAATAATGCTGTGGTCATGAGCAGCAACTCCTAGAGTAAATAATAAGGTGAGAAAATGTTTATTCTATTGAAAATAAAAGCAGTAGATCGTTAACTAGATTAGAAGTTTTTAAAAATTTAATGCTATTTTTTATTATTAAGATCTGTATTGCTACCAGTTGTTATATCATCTTCGTCCAAAATTACACTTTTAACAGTAGTTTCAGTGGATATTGTATCCGTTTTTTGAACAGTGTCGCTTGGCTCATGCGATTGGATAACCTGACGACGCTCTTGTCGATCATCCAAGATAATACGCTGCGAGGCATTATCTAAATCCTCAAACTGATTGGATTTTACGGCATAACGTACTGCCCAAATAGCGACCACAAACAGCATTAAGCTTAATGGAATCAATAAAAATATACTGAGCATGGCAAACCTCTTAAATAGCAGTTTATTCTATTATTATACACTTATTGCAAGTGTAATAAATTGAGCTATGCAGGCGAAATCTGGGCAACTAAATTGGCACAAATTCATGAAGTATTTGTATTATTCATCAAAGGTTTTGACTGCATTACCTCTAGGCGTTAATAACTGCTGAGTGCTGACTTCTTCTGCAAGGCGACAGTCTGATTGCGGGCGCAGAACATCACGTAAATAAGCGGCTATTTCATAAACAGCACGTCTTGAATGGCTTAGGTTTTGTGCAGGCTCCATCCAATCAAGTTGAACGGGTAGTGGCGCGTTGATAGGAGTGCTATTAATCCCGTTTAGGGCAAATTGCCTGCGTGCCCGCGCCATATGATAGCTATCAGTGACAAGGTAAACATGATATAGAGGAACACGTTTGGCCGTAAACCGTGCATTTTCGCAAGTATTCATACTGGCGTTTTCGCTAATTGGTTCATCAATGCCGTGCTCGATGAGCCATTGACTCATCCAAGGCGCTTCAGCACCACTTAAAATAATAGGTAGCGGAAAATCATGATAGGCAATAGCGGCAGTACGGATACGGTTGAGACTATAACCATTAAGGATAGTTTGATTATTATTATCATTAGTGAGACCACCACCAAGGACCACATAAGCAGTAGGCGGCGAACTCATGGCACTAGCCGATATCGTAGGTAGCGGTAGATGCTCGAATACATAAGTAACCGTACGAGAAAACAGCGGTGTGAACAAACTAACAAGAATCAAAATAATCGCAGTCGAGCCCAGCAAAAAAGTCATATTAATAATACGAAACAATTTAATCATGCGTTCAGCTGAGCGCAGGTAATGCCCTGACAGCTTATGAGACCATGAACGCTTAGACCCCATGCTCACCATATCCAACTGTGCCATTAGTATTAACCCAAACTGGCTCACGGGCTAAAGTGATAGCAAATTTTTCATAAATACAGCTTATGATATGGTTCTGGGCTATTGCCACATCATCTTGGGTGGCTTGGTAAGGACGGTGATTAGTCAGTACTAATGCTTGTTTTTTATGAGTTACGATTGGTTCGATACCGCCGCCTTTTAGACCTGCTTGCTCTATTAACCAACCTGCTGCGACTTTGACCATTGAATCTGGCATTGGGTAGCCCACAATATCAGAATAATTACTCTGTAATGATATGAACTGGTTTTGACTGATAATAGGGTTTTGAAAAAAACTACCACAATTAGGGAGCTGTTTAGGATCAGGAAGTTTTCGTTGTCGAATATCGATGATAGCATGCATCACGTCCGCAGGAGCTGGTTGCATACGTCCTTGTTGCTCAGCATAACGTTGCGCCACTGTCTGGACATCACCATAACTGGCTAATACCTTTGTCTCATCAGTATGCAAGCGAAAACCCACACGGCTGATTAGCCAAGTGTTAGGCGTACGCTTAAAGATACTATCGCGGTAGCCAAACTCACAGTCAGTAGCGGTAAGAGAGTGCCAAGTTTTGGTCGGTAAGTGATAAGCGCGCACATACTGCAAATAGTCTTCTAACTGAACACCATATGCTCCAATATTCTGCACAGGAGCTGCACCAGTTAGCCCAGGAATCAAAGCCAAGTTTTCTAACCCGTACCAGCCTTGATTGACCGTATGAATAACCAAGTCATGCCAGTTTTCGCCTGCCATGACTTCAATATCAACATAATCTTGAGTCTGATCGGTGAGAGTAATGCCATGCATTTGCGGTCGTAGCACGATAGCTTGCAACTGCGTAGGTAACAGCACATTACTACCACCAGATAACACAAACAACGGCAGATTATGCCCAGTATTTTTTACATAACTTGTCATGAAGCTATCTAGCTGCGCCTCATCTTGTAAAGTCACTACTGTATCAGCTACACAAGCGAGCGCCATTGTATTGGTATGAGAAAGATCATGCGAACAATCATATTGGGCACTAGGAGCATGATGCAAATCTGTAGTCATAAAGCGACCTATTAGGCAAATAAATGGGGGCTGTTAAAGTAATGATTAAATTTTAAGTAGGCCTTAATACGCTCGTTATTATAAGGGATACGCGGTACAAAAGCGAGCCTTTCCTAAAAAGTGTGTAACTGCTTATAATCCACTAACCGGAGACTAAGCAATGACTAACCAATCTGACATC
>NZ_JBEOPE010000009.1:0-119830 GCF_040309845.1 Psychrobacter sp. S1-30-MNA-CIBAN-0213
CTAGTACAGCAGGTTCTAGTACAGCAGGTTCTAGTACAGCAGGTTCTAGTACAACAGGCTCTAGTACAGCAGGCTCTAGTACAGCAGGCTCTAGTACAGCAGGTTCTAGTACAGCAGGTTCTAGTACAGCAGGTTCTAGTACAGCAGGTTCTAGTACAACAGGCTCTAGTACAGCAGGCTCTGGTACAACAGGTTCTAGTACGACAGGATCTAGTACGACAGGTCCTAGTACGACAGGTCCTAGTACGACAGGTCCTAGTACGACAGGTCCTAGCACGACAAGCCCTGATGCATCCAGCTCTAATCCAACCAGCCCAGCTGAAGATAATATTATGGGGATAGAACCACTGAATGATATTAACGCTGCTAGGTTTTTGCAGCAAGCGCAGTTTTCTTCAACCAAAGCAGAGATTGAAGATCTTAAAAGCATTGGTATAAGTCGATGGTTAAATGAACAATTTTCTATGCCAATCGAGATTACGGGATATAACTGGTTATTGAAAGAAGGGCATAATACTAAAAAAAATCAATATTCTGATAGACCTGGAGACTGGATGGCATGGCAACAATTGCTGTCTTCTAAAGATACTTTACGTAAGCGTATGGCATTAGCACTATCTGAGACTATGGTATTGTCCACTATTGGCTTGAGCCTTCCTCATCCATCATTTGCCGCTGCTGCATATTGGGATCTACTTAATAAGCATGCGTTTGGTAGTTTTAGAGATTTATTAAAGTCAATTACTCTAAATATAGGTATGGGTGCCTATCTAGATTTAAGACACAGTAGAAGAGCCAATGATTCAGGGCGCAGACCAGATGAGAATTACGCTCGAGAAGTCATGCAGCTATTTACCATTGGATTAGTTGAGTTAAATCTTGATGGCACACCTAAATTACGCAATGGCAAACCGATAGAAACTTATAACCAAGAAACCGTCACCAATATTGCTCGAGCTTTAACGGGTTGGACGGTAGATAATAGGTCTAACGTTGATAAATCAGATACTTACGTTGAATTCACGCGTAATCCTATGATTAATATACGGAGCAGGCATGATACTCGTAGCGCAAGCTTTTTTGGGGTGACTGTACCTGAAGGCACAAGTGGCGAGCAAGCACTAGATATCGTGATCGACACTTTATTCAATCATCCCAATGTTGGACCGTTCATAAGCAAGCAGATTATCCAGCGTTTAGTTACCAGTAATCCAAGCCCTAATTATGTAAGGCGAGTCGCTACTATCTTTAATAGCGATAATAAAGGCGAGCGCGGTAACTTAAAGTCAGTTTTAGAAGCTATTTTAACTGATAAAGAGGCTCGCATTCTTCCTGATATATATGAACCAACTATTGGTAAGGTTCGAGAGCCTATGGTTAGGCTGATTCAATGGGTTCATACCTTTAGTAATCGTCAGAGCGAATCAGGTGAGTGGATGGTGAGTACTACCAGTAGTAGAAAATGGTTCCTGAATCAAAGTCCTCTTAGGGCACCCTCAGTATTTAACTTTTTTGATATGGATTATACGCCTAATACAGATGCGTTTATCGATAATGGGATGGTCGCGCCAGAGCTTCAGCTACATAATGTGACCTCTACAGTAGGTTATATTAATCATATAAAACGTGTGATCGAAAAAGGCATTTTTTATGGGTTTATTGAAACTGTCATTGAGATAGCACCAGATTATAGAACAGAGATGAAGTTATATGATCAACCTGAAGAGTTAGTAGATCACTTGAACCTTATCTTATGTGGCGGTCAGATGTCATCTAAAACGATAGGTTTAATAAGATTCGCTTTAAAAGAGTTGACAGATAATTCTGCCGACTGGAAAGAGGATCGCATTCATTTAGCTATATTTATGACTATGGTTAGCCCAGATTATCTCGTACAGAAATAAAAAGACTATTAGATAGAAGCGAATTATTATTATGAGTGAATTATCAAGAAGAGCATTTTTAAAGCGTTTAGGATACCTAACCGCAGCAGGCGTTGCCAATCCTTTCACTATAAATCTTATGGGTATGGCTGAAGCAGCAGCAGCAACGGCAACAGATTATAAAGCCTTGGTTTGTGTGTTTTTAGATGGAGGTAATGATCAGGCTAATACCCTTATTCCTTTCGATTCGAATAACTACAAGACTTATAAAGACGTACGCCAAAGTATTGCTATAGACCAATCAAAGATTCTGCCTTTGATACCATCATCAAGCTTAGCAGACGGACTAAAATGGGGGTTTCATCCCAACCTTCAACGTTTAAATAGCTTATTTCATCTAAAAAAACTGGCGGTCTTACAAAATGTAGGTACTTTAATTCAACCAACCTCGCTTGATGAATACAAAAGAAAAACAGTACCCCTGCCAAATATACTGTTTTCACACTCTACACAGAAAAAAATATGGCAAAGCACTTCTTCTGAAGCGTTTAAGGAAGGCTGGGGTGGAAAGATCGGTGATCTTATTTTGAATCAAAACTCGCAAGCCATGTTTTCTTGTATTAGTACAGCTAACGACTCTCTATTTCTGACGGGAGATAAAACAATCCCACTTAATATTGAATCAAATGGCATTATTCCCATTTCACCAGCACAAGAAAATGCCAGACTTTATGGTTCACGAAAGTGCGCATCGGCTTTTAGAGAGCTTATTACCTCGAATCGTGACAATATTATGGAAAACCATATTAATGAAGTTACATTGCGTTCAATAGACGCTGAATACACTATGTCATCGGCTTTAGAAAGTGCAGGCGAACTGAATACGCAGTTTTCAGCCAATAACTCTTTAGCTGAGCAGCTAGAGGTTGTTGCAAAGCTAATCAAAGCACGCGGCAATTTTGGTGTGAAAAGACAGGTATTCTTTGTGAGTCTTAAAGGTTTTGATACTCACTCTAGCTTATTAAGTAGGCATGGCAAGCAAATGTCATTAGTTGATGATGCATTAGCAAGCTTCTATGAAGCGACTGAAGAATTAAATATGACTCAGAGTGTGACAACCTTTACTGCATCAGACTTTGGCCGTACATTTAGTAGTAATGGTAACGGCTCTGATCATGGTTGGGGTAGTCATCATATGATTATGGGTGGTGCGGTAAATGGCAAAGACTTTTATGGTCAAAGTCCTGAAATCGGCCTTGATACGGCAGAAGATGTAGGACAAGGAAGAATGTTACCTACCACTTCTATTGACCAGTATTCCGCAACTTTGGCTAAATGGTTTGGCGTACCGAATAGTGATTTAAGACTGATAGCCCCCAATCTTCACAATTTCAATAATCAAGATTTAGGGTTTATGAGAGTCTAGTAAGAGAACGATAGCAGATATAAGAAGCCTTACTAGTACTGATACATATTAATCAGTGTTGGTAAGGCTTTTTATATTCTTATCTATTCTTTCGACCTTAAACTTACTTATTAAGAGGTTAATGTGTCGAGCAAACGCTCAGTATATCCTTTTGCACGTAAATTGCGCTGTGCATGGGTGAGCTCGCCGTCTTTATTAAACACAAATGCTGAGCGCACAAGGCCGATAGTCGTCTTACCATACATGTTTTTTTCTTTAATGACATCGAAGTACTGACATAGCTTTTCATCGCTATCGCTAATCAATGGAATCTGTAAATCATATTTGGTGATAAATTTTTCATGAGACTCAACGCTGTCTCGCGATACACCAATGATGTCATAGCCAAGCGTATCAAAGGCATTAAGATGCTCAGTAAACTCTGTGGCTTGAGTGGTACAACCAGGCGTACTGTCCTTGGGATAAAAATAAAGAATGAGCCCTTTATCGGTATGCTGAACCAACTCTTTTAAACTAATATCATCGTGGATAAAGTTATTATCGAGATTACGTACTATAGTTACTGGAAAATCTGGTAGAACAATGCTTTCTGTTGTTGGCTTAGCCATGTTAAATTCCTTATTATGTCAAACTCAAAAAATATGATTAAAATCATTTAGCCTAATATATGTAGGGCTTATACTTATTTTCAGTATTATTTTAATCTTTGAAAATAGGGTCAATTTTGATTATTGGTTAGCTTATTATAATTAGATTAACAGAAATAAATGATGAATTTAATATTCTACTCATTTATTAGCAAAAAAAAGACTGACACTTGCCAGTCTTTTTTATTATACGTTTTTAACTGATAGTTTAAGCAGGTTTTTGTGGTTGCTTTAAGTCTAGTCCTTTCGTGCACTGTTGTAGATCTTTTTGCATTTTTTTCACGTAAGGTAGGCCTGAAGGATCCTTTTTGTCTTGCGCATAGCTTTCAATTTCCCACATCTGACCAATAGTCATCTCACTACGTACACCAATAGTGCAATCACAGAGCTTAGTAGCAGTATTTTTATCAGCAACTTTATATTTGACTGCACCAGTGACACATTGATTAACGTTGTTTTGCTTAATATCGATAGCATTTGCTTGCGGCATAGCGATCAGACCAATTAATGCTAGGGGTAGTATTTGTAATAGCTTCATAAATATTCTCTTATAAATAGATACAGCGTCAATAGAATAAAAAACGAACAGACGCTAAATGGGTAATGCTAGTATTAACTAAAAATTTCTTCGCACCACTTGTAGAGGTTACTTAATAAAAACATAGGTCGTAAAAATATAAGGACTCATACCATAACAATTATAGTTGTCAAAAAACACCATGCGCTTGCTGTGTTGATGCAATCAAATGTTACGCTTATGTTTGTAAACTTCTTAAATTGCGCGGCACTTATCAAATAAGATTTAGATACAAGGTGCAACTTAGTTTGAGCCTTGGTATTGTGCCTGATAATGTGTGGGATCAGCGACTCCAGCTTGTATAAATCCTTGACGACGCAGCGCACAGCTGTCACAAACACCGCAAGCAAGGCCGTTTACATCCGCTTGATAGCAAGAAATTGTTTGTCCATAATCGACACCAAGCGATAGTCCAAGCTCAATCGTTTGTGCTTTAGACAGCTGCTGTAGAGGTGTTTGAATACTCAAATGATGACCAGTGACACCCGCTTTGGTTGCAAGGTTTGCCATGTGTTCAAAGGCGGCGATATATTCAGGACGGCAGTCAGGATATCCAGAATAGTCTACTGAGCTGACCCCAATGACGATGTGATTGGCATCAGCCACTTCAGCGACGGCTAGCGCATAAGATAAGAATATAGTATTGCGCGCAGGCACGTAAGTATTTGGAATTGCGTCGTTATCAATCTCATCATGTTTTTTGTTAGGGAATTTATCCGCATCGCCATCAGGAACGATCATGCTGTGGTCAGTTAACGATGAACCCCCAAGCTGGGCGATATCGATATCAATGATTCGGTGATTAACCTCTGCAGTTTTAGCGATCGCTTTTGCCGCGACAAGTTCACTATTATGGCGCTGACCATAATTAAAGCTTACGGCAGTGACAGAGGCATAACGTGCTTTGGCCCAATACAGACAAGTTACCGAGTCGAGACCACCTGACAATAGCACAACAGCATTTTGGCTTTTATGAAGATCATTCAAGGTAGCCTCGGATGCGTGATTAGGAAAGTTGGTTTGCGGATTAACGTTAGTCATAAGGATGTCTATTATTGATTTGCGAAAAAAGGCTATTTTAACAAAAATACCGCTACTATTACACAACCATAAAGACGATAAGATGTCAGAACATCGCATAAGATTTTTAAGACTGTATTTGTAGCGTTGGCAAATAGATGTAGCATTTAAACCTTATAATTTAATCTCAGCTTTTCAATCTGTTAGCAATTTTTGTTATAATCGCTTCTGTTTTGGAAGTATCAGTAGTAATACCTATTCATAGTCCGTTTTATCGCAAACTGCTTTCTTATAAAATAATCCTTGTAGAGATATTGAGTAATTTATGACCGCAGCGACCTTGTTTACGCCCAAAAATACGTCTCAGGTTGACAATATGTCTCCTGAAGTTGATTTGGATAGCCACACTTCAGAGACTGATTTCTATAGTATGGAAGATGATGAAGCTGATATGAATGTCGCTATTGAGCTTGCTTCTGGACAGTCAGATGACGAACAAGCATCTACAGAGCATGTATATAAAGAGTCTGCATCGTTTCTCAAATTACAAAAGAAACTGCGTAGACAAGTATCGTGGGCGATTCGCGATTTTAATATGATCGAAGATGGCGACGTGGTAATGGTTTGCGTCTCAGGCGGTAAAGATAGCTATACACTGCTAGATATTTTGCTGTTATTGAAACGTATTGCACCGATTAGCTTTGATATCGTCGCAGTTAATCTTGATCAAAAGCAGCCTGGTTATCCAGAAGATATCTTGCCCGCTTATTTAAATGAGCAAGGAATTGCACACTATATTTTAGAAAAAGATACTTATAGTATCGTCAAAAGCGTAGTGCCAGAAGGAAAAACCTATTGCTCGGCCTGTTCGCGTCTGCGTCGTGGTTCGTTATACGGTTTTGCCAAACAAATTGGCGCGACCAAAATCGCCCTTGGACATCATCGCGATGATATGTTGGCGACTTTCTTTTTGAATCTATTTCATGGTGGTGCGCTAAAATCGATGCCGCCCAAATTACTCAGCGACGATAAACAAAACATACTTATTCGTCCATTAGCGTATGTTGAAGAAAAAGACATTATCGAATATGCACGCTTAAAGGAATTTCCAATTATTCCCTGTAACTTATGCGGTAGCCAAACCAATCTACAACGCGCAATTATCAATGACATGCTGCGCGAATGGGATGATGCTCATCCGCAGCGTTTGGCTTCTATCTTCAAAGCCATGCAAAATGTTGCGCCTTCACAATTAGCAGATCGTGAGCTATTTGATTTTGAACAGTTAAGTTTAGAGCGCGATGATAACGAACGCTTATTTGAAGGTGATAATATCCAAGCAGGGCAGACTTCTAGTCTCGCTGAGATTGGTCTTCCTATAGCGCCAAAAACTCAGACTTTTAATCCAAAATTTGCTAGTACTCATAATTATAATGATAATCAGCAATCAGTAAGCACTAATAAAACGATAAGCACGGATAAAACGACAGAAAGTAGCGGTACTACATTAAAAATTCCCACAATTAATCCCGTTATTTAGCTGTCTATTTCACTAAGTAAAATTGGTTAGTAGGCGACACAAGCCAAATAACACTCACAAAAAAACCAGCTGATTAATAGCTGGTTTTTTGTATTTTAAAACTAATTTTTCAAGACTCGCTTTAACTTTTAGCAAAGACAGGCAATGGATCAAAGCTAACTTCTGGACGTGGCAACTTTGCGACATCCTGCATACGCCAGTCATCTTTACCATCATTGCTGACTTGTAGATAGTACTTAGCTTTTACTGGGTCGATATCTACTTTGGCACTGTATCTATTGCCATCTTGATGCTGTAACACCACGTCACGATCCTTTTTGACATCTGTTGCATGCGAGATAGATAACTCTAACTTATCAGGATAGGTGAGTGGTTCACCGTTCAGCAACTTGCCTGTTTGCAGACTCTGCTGTGGATAGTCAAGATAAAAAGTAATATCACCGTCTGATGTAAACTGCATTTTGCCATGCAGGTTTAAGTCGTATGTAAGCTTATCGCGTGACACATCATGATAAAGGGTCTTACCATCCATATACCAGTCATCACGTACTACACTGTCACGAATCTGGTAAGAGTAGTAAACAAACCAAATACAGGCGATAACCACAAAAGCTGGCATACCGATCACAAAGATGACCACCATATAGTTCTTATACCAAGGCTGGCTATCTTGATGCTTAAAGTTTGGCGTAGGAGTTGGTGTAGACATAGAATACCTATTAAATGTATGAACTGATAAACATGACCGTTAAATGAAGTCTGCTTAAGGATAATCCATAAGCACAATCAATATAGTTTGATTAATGCGCTGTTCTATCGGTTAAGTGTCTGATATAACAACACTTAACCATAGATTATACGTTATATTTCAGATGTTTACTGACCTTGCGTAGTAAAAATATTTTGCTTACTTACCTTGTACTGACCATCTTCGCTAACCACATTTAACGTAATAGGCGTTTGACCCGATTCAACGATATCAGGGTCACCATAAATACTGACTGGCATATCAAAGCTCTCGCCAGCTTCTAATGGTACATCGTTAAAACGCAGCTCTAAACTCAGACCATCTTGCGGCGCAAGCGCGATCGTATAAGCATGGGGCTCTTGCGTTTTATTGGTTAGCTTCACAATATAGCTATTTTCAATCATACCTTGAGTAGTCATAGAAGACAGCTGGTTACGGTCACGGCGAATATCAATTTCTAGTGGCACACGATCAGTCAAAGCATAGATAAGACCACCACATAACACAGCCAGTAACGTTAAATAAGCAAATAAACGCGGACGTAGGACACGGCTAGGCTCTTTTTCAGCAAGCTGCCTCTCCGTCGTATATCTGATGAGCCCCCGTGGATAGCCAACCTTATCCATGACTTCATTACAAGCATCGACACAAGCCGCACATTGAATACAGGCGACTTGTAAGCCGTCTCGAATATCAATACCAGTAGGGCATACCTGCACACACATTTGGCATTCGATACAATCGCCTAAATCGTCAGGATTAGTGCCCTTTTTACGCGCGCCACGAGGCTCACCGCGCTCATAATCGTAAGAAACAATGAGTGTATCCTTATCAAACATGACACTTTGGAAACGACCATAAGGACAAATTTGGACACACATTTGCTCACGCATGTAGCCCGCATTAACATAAGTTGAAAAAGCAAATATAAATACTGAGACCCAAACCCACGTTGACCAATCAGGAAATGGAATAAAACCTATCATCTGCCAACTACTATACAAATAGTCAGTTCCTGCCACATAACTGACAAAAGTGGTGGCAGTTATCATCGAAAACACAAACCAAATAAAATATATCAGAAAACGTTTAAAAGCTTTGGTAGCACTCATTGGGGATTTATCGAACTTGATACGTTTGTTGCGATCGCCAATGACTACTTTTTCGACATATTGATAAAGATGCGTCCAAATCGTTTGTGGGCAAGCATAGCCACACCATACTCGGCCAGCGTAAACAGTTACCATAAACAAAGTAAAAGCGGCAATTAGGGCAAATGCGGCAATAAAATAAAAATCTTGCGTCAAAAAAGTCATGCCAAAGATATAGTAATGCTGCGATGGCACATCAAACCAAATTGCCTGCCTACCGTTATAACGCAACCAAGGTAGAATCAAAAACAATGCTAAAAATGCATACATGCTAATGACACGAATGTTTTGATAAAAACCTGTGACAAACCGAGGGTGGATACGATACTTTGTCGCATCAAGATCTATTTGTTGTACTGGGATTTTATTAGGTTGTTGTGCTGACATAAACTTGCCTCTTTTAAAAAAGAATCAGTCTGCTGGCATGAGTAACATACACCTGTGATAAAAATAAGATGTAAATGCTTACGATGTTATCAATGTCAGTAAGTAACAGGATAGCTTTATAAATATGGATATTAAAATAGGTTTAACCAGCTAAAAAATGAGCGATTATATACAATTGGTTGGAATTGAATAAATATTGTCTAAATGAATAATTCACGGCCTATTTACAATCATTACTATTTTAGCATTCCCCTTACTTTAAATGGGGTGATACCCTTAAAAAACAATTATTATTAGCGTAAAAATAATGGGATTTATCATAGTCTGACTATAGGGTTAAGGGCTGTAAATAAACGCTTAACTAAAAAAGGAGGACTGTAATGACAGTCCTCCTTTTTTTAAATAACATCCATCTATTTGCGCCATAATATAACTGTTAACTAAAAAAGCTTAGTTAGTAGAAACTTCTGCAGTTTCGGCTGCATTAGGAGCAGTGGCAGTAGCCATAACAGGTAACGCTTTAGGTTGAACTTTTTTATCTGATAGTGAATAAACGTAAGCAGCAAGAAGCATAATACGCTCATTACCAAGCTTAGTTTGCCACTCTGGCATTACACCAGCACGTCCATAACGTAAAGTCTCACGAATGGTTTCACGCTCACCACCATATAACCAAATATTATCAGTCAAGTTAGGTGCGCCAGTAGAAATCATACCTTTAGCATCTGGACCATGACAGAGTACACAGTTAGTAGGCTCATTAAATATCAATTTACCCTGTGCAACCATTGTCTGATCAAGGTCATAATCTTCTTGATTACCAGATATTGATAAAACATACTCAGAGACAGCACGTATACCGTCTTCACCAAGTTGATCACGCCATGCTGCCATACCACCGACGCGGCCGTTATGAAGCGTAGTCAGGATATTCTCAGGTGCACCACCATATAACCAATCATTATCAGTTAGATTTGGATAACCTGTTGCACCTTTAGCGTTAGAGCCATGACACACTGCACAGTTCTGTAAAAACAGGCGACTACCGACTTTCAGCGCATTTGGGTTCTCAGATAGTTTCTCTACATAAGGTGCAAGTTCTGCAACTTTTTGATCAATCTGAGTTTGCAAATCTGCTGGCGGATTCTCACTACGACGCATGGTCGCTTGCATGTCAGCAAGTGTCGCTAGAGTCGATGTAGCACCGCTGGCATTAGCTTTTGCTAGAATGTTTTTCTCAAAGTTATCTGTAAATACTTTATTGTTACTCTCAAGCTCACTATATAGCTCGTTTTTTGATGTCCAAGGCAGAGTTTCGCCATCGACTTCTACTGTTGCAATACCGTCCCACTTTGATGGGAAAAGAGCTGGGAAAAACACCCAATATGCAACACCCCAAACGATTGAGCCAAAAAATATTACTAACCACCATTTAGGAAGTGGTTTATCGTATTCTTGAATACCGTCGTAAGTGTGACCTGTAGTACCGTCTTCCTCGAGATCTGGTTTATATTTTAATACAAATAATAAGACCCCAAGAATAAAAAGCCAACAACCAATACTTAGTATGGTAATCCAAGAACTCCAAAAAAATGTCATCGTTCATCCTTATTGCGCTGCTCTTCAGACAAAGTCTCTTTGACCTCGTCATCAAGCGCAAGTTGTGCATCTTCTTCGAAGCGTTTTTTGTTTTTTGGCGAATACGCCCACCATGCAACGCCCAAAAAGGCAATAAAGGCAGAGACGGTCGCAATTGTTTGTAATTCACCAATACCCATTAGCGCTGTCCTTCCATAGCGGTACCCAGTTGCTGGAGATAGGCAACCAGAGCATCAAGCTCAGTGGCGCCAATAACCGCATCAGGAGCACCTTCAATATCTTCTTCAGTGTAAGGCACGCCAAAACGATCACGGAATAGACGCATCTTAGCTTGAACGTTTTCACCGTTGACTTCGTTAGTTGCCAACCAAGGGAAGCCTGGCATAACAGATTCAGGCACCAGTGAACGTGGAGCGATTAAATGCTGCTTTTGCCAATCTTCAGAGTAGCGTCCACCAACACGTGCTAAGTCAGGACCTGTACGTTTTGATCCCCATAAGAAAGGATGATCCCACGTAGACTCAGCAGCACGTGAATATGGTCCATAACGCTCAACTTCAGCACGCAATGGACGAACCATTTGAGTGTGACATACGTGACAACCTTCACGAATATAAATATCACGGCCTTCAAATTCAAGTGCAGTCCAAGGCTCCATGGCGGGAAGGGGCGTATTCACCCCGCCGTCTTCAGGATTCTTGTTATCATATATCAATGGTACGATTTCAACTAGCGTTGCAAAGCTAATTGCGATAACGATAAAGATGACCAACAAGCCTGTATTTTTTTCAATAATTTCATGCGGTGTACCAGCCATGATAGCTCCTTATACGTTAGCTGTCTTTGAGTCATCGACACTGGGTTGATGATCAGTAGGGTCTGCGATATCTACAGGCTTACCCTCTGGCATTTTGAGCGTTTTATAACAGTTATATGCCATAACAAACATACCCGATACATATAAGAACCCACCAAAAGCACGGCCAATATACGGATAATGCGAGAACTCAACGGTATCAACAAAGCTATATACTAAAGTACCATCTGGGTTCGTAGCAAGCCACATCATGCCTTGGCCAATACCTGAAATCCACATTGATACGATATAAAATATAGTACCAGCAGTTGCTAGCCAGAAATGCGTAGTAATTAAGCTGATAGAGTACATTTTTGGCTTGTTATAAATACGTGGTAACAATACATATAATGAACCAATCGTAATCATACCTACCCAACCAAGCGCACCTGAGTGTACGTGACCTATCGTCCAGTCAGTGTTATGCGATAACGCGTTGACCGTCTTGATCGACATCATTGGACCTTCGAAAGTTGACATCGCATAGAACGACAATGCAACAATCATAAAGCGAATGATTGGATCGGTACGCAGTTTATCCCAGCTACCTGATAGCGTTAATACACCGTTAATCATACCACCCCAAGATGGAGCGAATAGGATGATTGAGAATACCATTGCAAGTGACTGCGTCCAATCTGGAAGCGCTGAATAATGCAAATGGTGACCACCAGCCCACATGTAAGACGCAATTAGCGCCCAAAAGTGAACGATAGACAACCGATAAGAATAAATAGGACGGCCAATCTGTACTGGAACGAAGTAATACATCATTCCAAGGAAGGCTGCTGTTAAGTAAAAACCTACCGCATTATGTCCATACCACCACTGTACCATGGCGTCAGTTGCACCGCCGAATAGTGAGTAAGATTTAAACGCGCTAACAGGAATAGCCATACTATTTACGATATGAAGTAAAGCAATCGTAATAATAAAAGCAGCAAAGAACCAGTTAGCCACATAAATATGTGAGGTTTTACGTTTGATCAGTGTACCGAAGAAAACAATGGCATAAGATATCCAGACCAAAGCAATCAAGATATCGATAGGCCACTCAAGTTCAGCATATTCTTTAGTAGAGGTTAAACCTAGAGGTAGAGTAATGACGGCTGATACGATAACCGCTTGCCAACCCCAAAAAGTAAACCAAGCTAGATAAGGCGCAAATAACCTTGTTTTACAAGTCCGCTGGACAATATAGTAGGACGTTGCGAATAGGGCACAACCACCGAACGCAAAAATGACCGCATTAGTATGTAGCGGTCTTAGACGACTAAAGGTCAGCCATGGAATGTCAAAGTTAAGTGCTGGCCATGCCAACTGTGAAGCAATGAACACACCAAGACTCATGCCGACGATGCCCCATGCTACGGCCATGATCGTAAAAAATCTTATGATAGTGATTTCATATTCACGGTCAACTGGGGCGACTGCTGTGTTTTGTAAACTCATTGGATGATTCCTTTACAGCCCGAATTATCAACAGAATTAACTAACTCTCCACGATACTTATGCTATAAAAATATAACGATCGTGGCACATGCTGTTGTCTGACTCACTTATCAACGTAAAGGTTTATTAACTACCACGTGAAATTTCTCGCAGGGGATTGACTAATAATGACGATAAATGAGCACTAAGAAGCGCTATTATCACTATTCGGCGAGATTGAGGCGATTAATACATCGTTAAGGTTAATAAGGAAACAAGCCGTACTTGAGCATCAAACATCTATTATATAGAGTATGAATCATAGACGTATGCTAGCGGCAGCTGACAAAAAACATGTTTACGTAATGTTTAGTTAAAACTCCCGACTCTGTTTAAGGTATTGTAACGCAATCTTAATAAAATATCATCAGAACTATGCGCCAAAATACAAACTCTTTGGTAAACAATTTGGCTGACAACCTTCACTAATATTCTAGCAAAATGACTGTAAACCTCTATGTTCGTGGTAAAAATAAATAAGATTTTGATATAACGTTAATGAATAGTCATCCTATTGTCATTATCCTCTTATAGTGCTCAGTATCACTAAACGGCTTTATCAACATTGTCAGCTTATGTGTCACTAACCATATGATTTAACTTATGATACTCCTATAGAGTGGATATGTTAAGACAAAAATAATTGAAGGTTATCAGTATTTTTCATTAAGTTAACCCAATTTGATTGTCACATTGACAATCTTCGTAGGCTATCTATTTATCTATAACTATCGGCGCTCATCATAACAAAAACCCTGTATATATCAATACAAAATGTAAGGGTTTGCCTCATTAGATCAATATAAGCTCATATTTAGCGAGAGATATCAATATATATTGATTTATGACTATGTCAGGTAGATATAAAAATATGATAATTTGTTACAGTTTGACAAATAGTGGCATCTTTGGGTTTTACTTATCCTAAAACCGCGCCATAATGAGACGCAGTAACATCAACCGTAAGTTTATAAAGGATAATAATATGGCAGTTTTTTTGACGGATGCATGGTTTGAGCAAGTATCACAATTAGGCAATGAAGCTGGTGAGCTAAACTTACCGCCAGCATTGGCAAACATGATTATTAATCTAAAAGTTTCTGATGCTGAGCAAGATATCGAAGCCAGTTTTTCAGATGGTCTGCTTCATAAAGGCTTAAACGATAGTGCTACTACTACGCTATTGCTCGATCGTGATACTCTGCAGTCTATTATCACAGATTTTGATATGAATGAGATTATGGGTGCTTTTATGGGCGGTAAGATTCGTGTTGAAGGTGATATGTCACAGTTGATGGCCTTACAAACTGCACGTGTGAGTACGGAACAAAAAGAGCTATTTAAACGTATTAAATCAATGACTACGATGGCTTAGAGTTGTTTAGCCATGCACAAAAAAGCCCCTAATTAAATATTAGGGGCTTTTTATTGGAACCACAGATTGTTAAAAATTCATATTTATACTTAGTAGATAATAATATTATGCCCTAGCTAAATTAATTTTTTTAAGATGTTTAACTGGCTTGTATCTGATTCTGTATCTATACTTTTGAATTTTCAGATGTCTGATTTTCTTTATAAATTGCTGCTTGTAGCCAGATATTTGCTTGTATGTAATCGTTTACTTGGATAGCTTTGGTAGTCACCGTGCTCAGCGCACCGACACGTACGACAAACGGGTCTGCATCTTGCTCACGTAGTATAACCACATCAAACAAAATGATAGGCTTATCATTGAATATAGTGTCTTGTTTGCCAATTACCTGTCCTTGACACCATGCTTCGTCTTCTTGTCCTAGCGTGTCACCAAATAAATACGCACACATATGACCCAAGTTGATTTCTACAGGTGCCATTTGTTCTTTGGTTTCTGGTTGCCAGTCTTTAATTTGTTCTTGAATATCATCTGGTACTTGTCCATCATTAGCAGCCACTATGTCATTAAAGGCACGATGATAGCGAATGGCTTCTTGATCCTCGACCATAATAACTTCATTCTGCTCGCTGATCGTAATTTCATGCGCCCATGCACTAAAATTCACAAAATAGGGCGTGTTTTGTTGGTACAAATTACGATTGGCAGTATAGAGCTGATCGAAAGCATAAATGATACTGCCATCAACGCTACGTAAACGTAGAACCGCATCGTGTGTACTCTCATTGACGATCGTACGTTCAATCGTACAAGTCAAACCGTAAGGGCCATTGACGCAAGGATAGGCGTTGATAAAGCACTCAGGCTTGCCGTCTTTCATCGCTAATACTTGATTGATATGACAAGGTTGATCTTCTGAGAGTAGCAAGCAAGTATCTTGAGCACTAACGTTATTATTTAGTCCCTTTGGCATAGCCGCTTGCTCGATCATCTGCTGTAGCCATTCCGGCACATCACGACTCATATCATCAGTTAAAATACGCCAATGATCAGCATGACCAGCAGTTTGCTCGTCTGTTAAGGTAATTTTGGTAGGAGATTGTACGTTTTTATATTGATAATTAATGGTCATGAAAATACTCAAACTTAAGTCAGGCATGAAGTTTGGACACCAAATATCGCTAGTTAGTCTTTATTTGTTACTGACGCAGTAAGCCAATACCTAAGCAATATATTATATACATGCTTATTATTGTGCTATGTTTGCGCAGCAACATTAGCGATGGGTCAACAAACAACAATGAGGGGTTAATGACAATTGTCCTTAGCATACAATATATAGGTATAGACGCAACTAATAGCAAGCCCCCCATAAAAAAATAATAACAAAGCACTATGTTTTGTTAAAAAAGACCCGCAGTTTTTGCTAATGATTGGCACATATTGGAAAAATTGTGTCAAACTATCCACTTTTTTGACACCCATAGTTGGCGTGTCTGAAACTACGTTATGTGTTTACTTAATATTAATACAACCATCGCCCTTGTTGGCTCAGTTGTTTGCCAAGCACATCAGGTTTGCTAGTTTGCATTGATGTGCTTATATGAAAGTTGCTCACCCAGATAAGATAAAGAGTTTTAATATGTTTCGTCCTTTAGCGTTATTTATCGGTTTACGGTACACCCGAGCAGAGCGCAGTAATCGCTTTATCTCTTTTATATCGCTCATCTCAATGATTGGTCTAACCCTTGGGGTGGCGGTATTGATTACCGTACTATCAGTTATGAATGGCTTTGATCGCGAGTTGAAAACTCGTATCTTGGGAATGGTTCCGCAAGCGACTGTGACTTCGCCCGAAGTTATCAGTGACTGGAAGCAGCTTGCTGATCGCATCAAAGAAGATCCAGAGGTTGCAGCAGTAGCACCATTCATTCAACTGCAAGGTATGCTGACGTCAAACGGTCAGGTTGCAGGGATTATGGTCACAGGTGTCGATCCTGAGTACGAAAAAAATGTTTCGATCATTAATGAGCATATGACGGAAGGCAGCATTGATACTCTAAAAGGTGGCGACTTTAGTATTGTACTGGGCGAAGAGATGGTGCAGTCTTTAGGTTTGAGTATCGGTGATAAAGTTACTTTGGTGCTACCAGAGGCATCGCCATCTCCAGCTGGCGTGATACCACGCTTTAAGCGTTTTACTTTAACCGGTATATTTAGTATCAGTCCAGAAGTAGATAGCTTGATGGCATTCATTCCAATGAACGATGCGGCGAAACTGCTGCGCCTACCAGAAGGTGCACAAGGTATTCGCATGAAGCTTGATGATTTGTTCAATGCACCGATGGCAGCGCAGAAAGCGGCTGCCATCGCGCCAGAACAACTGTACCCCAACGATTGGACCCAAACCCATGGCAATCTATTTGGTGCTATTCAAATGGAAAAAGCGATGGTAGGCTTGCTACTATTCTTAATTATTCTTGTTGCAGCGTTCAATATTGTCTCAAGTTTAGTCATGCTAGTGACTGATAAAAAAGCAGATATAGCGATTTTGAAAACCTTTGGTGCGTCCCCACGTTTGATTACGCAAGTATTTATGGTACAGGGTGTTGTGATTGGTGTTATTGGTACGGTAGCTGGTACTGTGCTCGGGGTTATATTTGCATTAAGTATTAGTGATATTTTAGGTTGGATTAACCAAAGTTTCGGTCTAAATCTGTTTGACGCATATTTTATCAATTACTTACCGTCGCAGCTACGTTTGGTTGATGTGGTACTGATTACAGGCGCCTCATTTGTCCTAAGCTTTTTGGCAACCATATATCCTGCACGTCGAGCTGCTAAAATTCAGCCTGCACAAACATTGCGTTATGAATAGAGTGCTTTAATACTTTACGATAACAGCGTGGGAAAATATAATTATAAATTTCATGTGTCAGTTTTAAATTGACAATAAATATGAATAAAGGAAGTAGTATGGCGGCCATTTTAGAGGCAAGCAACATCAATAAGATATATGACGAAGGCGCCGTGCGCACACAAGTACTGACGGGCTTGGATTTGTCCGTTAATGCTGGCGAGCGTATCGCTATCGTTGGTACCAGTGGTTCAGGTAAGAGTACTTTGTTGCATTTGTTGGGTGGTCTAGACACACCAACTGAGGGTGAAGTATGGCTGCATGGTAAGTGCTTAAATCATATGAATGAAACTGAGCGCGGTGCGATGCGTAATAAGCATTTGGGTTTTATCTATCAGTTTCATCATTTATTGGCGGAATTCACTGCAGTAGAAAACGTCGCAATGCCGCTATTGATGCGCCCAAAAGTATCAACGACCGAAGCGCGTAAGCAGGCGGTTGAGCTGTTAGAGAATGTAGGTTTAGGACATCGATTAGACCATAGACCAGGTGAGCTATCAGGTGGCGAACGTCAGCGAGTGGCAATTGCTCGCGCATTGGTTACTAAGCCCTCGCTAATATTGGCGGATGAGCCGACCGGTAACTTGGATTACGATAATGCCCAAAGCGTATTTGGCTTGTTGTCAGAGTTGCAGAGTACGATGCAAACGGCATTGCTTATGGTGACTCATGACCGTAATCTAGCAGCACTTGCCGATCGCCAATTATTGCTACGCAATGGTCACTGGGCTGAGTATTAAGCCACTAAACGGATAACAGATAACAGATAAGTACGATAGCAATTTGATAACGACAACTGCTCATATAATTGACAGTCTGAGCAAAATTCATGAGGACGAATATTATGAATGAAAATGATGACCCAGTGGCTGCTTTTGGTAGTGCTGAAGAAGGCGATGACCCATTAAAGACATATATTGATCCAACTTTATTTGATACGCTTGATAGGCAGGCACAAATAGAGTTACTAACACCAGCTTTTGATGCCATAACGCTTGCTGGTGCTGATTACGACATAAAAGCTCAAGATAGTGCTACCGGCAAGCGTTATACTTTACTTAAAGATAAGGAAGTGATCGATATTTTAGTCATGGATAATAGTTTTACGGATCAAGTTATTGAATCTATAAACAAAAACCAAGAAGATGAATAAGGTTTTCGTATAATAAAAACAGTTAGGAATGACTAAGTTTTATTAGGGTTTTGGTGGTTTATCCAAAGTCTCTTTTTGTCGCTTTTGCCAGCTAGTAACGGTTTTATAGCGCCAAATTGCTTTGAAGGCTAAACCACAAACAATACTAGTAACCACTGCTAGCAACGTTAATCCCAAACAGAATGCAGCCAATGATACAGTACCGCGATAAGTAACGAAAGGATTAGCACCACTTGACAATACCCACAAGCTAAAGTCAGTAATCATCCTACCAATTACCCTCAAACTAATCATTGGCTCGCCCATAATCTTAGCACCAACATAATAACCAGCGTAGAAAACTGGAAGGGTGGTAAGGGGGTTCGTGATCCATGTTAAGCCAAGTGCCATAGGTACGTTAGCGCGAAAAATAAGCGCGCCGATTAAAGCCAACAGCATCTGTCCTGGCAACGGAAAAAATGCGCTGAGCACGCCAATATAAACTGCCTTATTCAAACTATGGCGGTTGAATTGCCATAAACGCGGATCAGCCAGATGCGGCGCAAATAGCTTTAAGGTGCGACTTTCTAAGATTTTTTCGGGCGTGGGTAGTAGGCTTTTGAGACGTTTTTGGGGCACAGGTTTGCCTTTGATCATTATCTACAGTCCACTCAGCAGAGTGTAAGAGGCTGGTATGTAGCAATATTAATAAAATATCGTCAGTAAAATAATAGGAAGGGTAGCTATAAGTAATGGCAACCGCGACATGTTTAATTAGTATAGGGTAATATAGTTAATAATGCTATCATCGGTATTTAGTCGTCTTATGTTAGATAATAGACAGTGCAATAAATAATAAGCCATTCAGAACAGTTCATCACTATCTTTTTAAGGTTACTTGCCATCTTATACAGAAGGTTGCAAGTTGCATCAAGCTAAAATTTATTTAATAAACTATCAAGCAAGGAGTGCTGGTGTATTGGTTGGTTGGCATTTCAATAATCGTAGTTATGATAGGGACATTAACGATAGCAACATTGAACCTTGTTGAAGATATGGCTCTACCGTTAAATTCGCTCGTAGTGAGCTCTACAATTTGGCTCTTGTTAATCTTAACGACGGTTATCTTACTTCTCGTTATTCAGCGTAATGCATTGTTACCGCTATCAACTAACTTAACTAATAGCTCTCTTCTCAAATATAAAGCACAGAATACAACCTTGCCTTTTAAATTCATCCGTTATCTGCTGGTGATTATATTGGTAGGCCTACTCATTATTGGCAGTGCACTGCAAGCTTTGTCTGGCTATCAACAAACAGAGAGTACGAAAATTGATGAACCTATGCGAGTTCAAGCGTTGGTTACTATCGAAGGTATCAGCGATAGCGTCTATAATCCTGAAATAAACAGTGGCTATCGGCAAGTGGCAACCTTACAAGCCGTGTCGCCATTAGTCTCCGAATTAACCTCTCAAGATTTACATGCACAAACACGCGATTATATTAATAATAGCCTAAGCAATAGTAATTTACATGATAAGAATTTATATGATGACACTGGTGTAGGTTTAGAATATCGCGTATTACTCAATGCCTATTCTAATAAATCATCTAATAATAAGCAGACATCAGATCTCAATAATTTACAGCCTGGCGATCAGCTGCTAATGACCTTGAATCTTATGCCTTTAGCTACCTCCGAGCAAGCAATCAATAATCCAACAGGTTTTGATAGCTATCGTTGGCTACGTAGTCGTCATATTGATGGTATGGCGACTATCATTGCGATTGGAACACCCGTTAATTCATTAGACAGTGCGTCAGCTTCGAATTCTGCGTCTGAATCCTTCTTGAAACGTTTGCGTACTCACATTGACCAATGGCGTTGGCAACTGCGACAACACTTTTATCAAAACTGGGCGGCGCAAACCATAGCTGAGCAGCAAGCAAAAGCAGTAACATTGAGTTTGCTCACCGGTGATCGCAGTTTAATTAACCGTGACACTAAAGATTTATACCAACTGGCTGGTATCTCCCATCTTTTGGCTATTTCCGGCACCCATGTTTTGTTTTTAGCAATTATGCTCGCAGGTGCAGCCGTATTGTTAGTCGATCGCATGGGGTCTGCGCTATATCGTGTTATACCGCGTTGGCAAGTGCGCTGGTGGGTCATGATTAGTGCCGCCTTTATCTATGCTTTGTTTACAGGTTTTGATGTACCAGCTGCACGTACTGCTTGGATGTTGCTGATAGTAGGATTGGTACGATTAACGCTACTACCGATTAGTACTATGCGTGTATTGCTAGCACTGGCAGTGCTGATGGCATGGCATGATCCTTATGTGTTATGGCAGGCAGGTTATTGGCTATCTTTTATCGCAGTAGCATTATTGCTTAAATATGATGATATGTCGCACCAGCAAGACAAATCAGTTTTGCCACAGCAGTATCGACCTAGTATTAGTCATGATAATCGTACAAGCAATATTTTTCTCACGCAATTATGGATAACGGGCAAACGCATATTCAAACTGCAGTTTTGGTTATTTATCGCGCTGCTACCGATAACGTTGCTATTATTTGGTAAGGCATCGTTGTGGGGGCTAGTCATTAACCTATTTGCTATTGGTTTGTTCGGCTGGATAATCGTCCCATTGAATCTGTTAGCAGGACTTTGTTATCTCGTACTGCCTGCGGTGGCTGATAGTATTTGGTCATTGGTAAGTATGATAGTCGCAGGCTTACATGAACTAATAATGTGGTTAACCTCGTTACCATCACTATCAGATGCATGGTTATATACACCAGTGAACATGGCTATATTATTAATGGCCTTATTGGCTATGTTGCCATGGTTGCTACCGCGCGGGCTTATCAGTCGCTGGCTAGCACTACCGCCACTGAGCTTATTAGTGATGACGGTGTATGCCAATCAGCAGTCATTAGCGATAACGCCAACCCTATATGTGCTACCAACTGGCGATCAATATTTGAGCGCTACGGTGCTGCAATATCCAGTAGTAAATGATAAGACTGATAAAAAAAATAGCAATAGCAATAACAGTACATTGATTTCAGCTAACGTTAGCTGGCTATTTTTAGCAGATCATAGACCATTTGATAAAAGGACGATGTCAAGCGCACTGACTGCAGATAAGTTGACCGCAAGTTTAGAGCAACAGCTACGGACTTTATCGATTAAGCATTTAGAAGGTATCGTCGTACAAACCAATGCAACAGCACTAATGAGAACATTCCCTAGCAAGAATGGAAATAGTAGTAATGCTAAGACTAATACCCAGCTGCTACCAATGACTGTATTGCAGCTACGTCAAAGTATACCTACCAATCAATATTGGCAAGCAGGACGTCATGAACGCTGGACGGCCTACCAACAGTCATATCTAGACAGTAATCAATCTACGAAAAAAACAACGATCAGTGCTCAAAATTGCGAGCAAGGTAAGAATTGGCAGCTGGCTAATGGTGCTTTAACACTGCATGCTATGACAGGCTGGAGTGAAATAGAGGATAATAGCGTTTGGGATTGCACCATAGCAATTGACAGTCAGCAACCAATACGTGTGGTTCGGTATAACGCTAACGACCCACAACAATCCCTGCTTGCAACTACTCAGATACTTAATCCAATGACATTACAAGCTACTCAACAAAGTCCTTATCAAAATAAACAAAACGAACAAGACAAGTCTTATAAAGCGCGTATTATCTTGGATGCTGATACTCACCAGCGCATTTGGCACATGTGGTCATTGCTGTGTTCAGCTGAGTCATTTACTAATGACAAGACTTCAAGTTATCCTATACAGTGGCTTGGTCACAGCGCATCGCAGATATCTGCTGACGTACTAAAGCGCCAACAGGTTGATGAAATAATTACTCACGATCATAATCCCTTAGAAGTAGCATTGAGTTTCAACACGCCCTAACATCATAATATGATGATAATTCACGGTTTCACTATTGAACCATGACTAAAATACCACCATACTTAGTGGCATATTAAGACAGAATATTCATATATTTCAATTTTTACTATATTTATGTTCTAGACCATTTTTTTATTGTTTTAGATTGTTTCTTACCTAGGAAGTTATATGCCCAACTGGCCACCAGACCCTAATAAACGTCCTGATAATTCAGAAAATCAGCCGGTAACATCGCAGCAAATCTCGCCTAATCAGCCAAGTGGACAAGAATGGCGTCTCATTGAAAAAACTTTATTAGCCAGTGTAGAAGAGCAGCGCCGCTCAAGGCGTTGGAGTATCTTTTTCAAATTGCTCACTTTCGGTTATATCCTATTGTTATTTTTAACGGTAGGTCGTAGTTGCACTAGTGAAGCGCCCTCTGGTCTGGACGGAATTGATACCAGTAAGCCACATTTAGCCGTAGTTGAACTACAAGGGACGATAAGTAACGCTGACGCTGCCAATGCCTATGACATTAGCAAAGCATTGACGCGCGCCTTTGAAAATAACAACTCAAAAGCGGTAGCGCTAGAGATTAACTCACCTGGTGGGTCTCCGGTACAATCAGATGAAATCTGGCAAACCATGATGGACTTGCGTCAAGAGTATCCAGATAAGAAGCTCTATGCTGTTATTGGTGATATTGGTGCATCTGGTGCTTATTATATTGCATCAGCTGCAGATGAGATTTATGTTAATCCATCAAGTTTAGTGGGTTCTATTGGCGTCATTATGCCAAGCTATAATATCGAAAGCCTGATGGACAAAGTAGGTGTTGAAGATCGTACTATCACGGCTGGCGAGTATAAAGATATCTTGAGCCTGTCACGTCCGTTAAGTAACTACGAAGAGCAACATGTCGAAAAAGTCCTCGCTAATACGCATAAGCACTTTATCAATGCCGTAAAAGAAGGTCGTGGCGACCGTTTGAAAAATCCAGAAGACAACAAACTATTCTCAGGATTGTTTTGGACTGGTGAGCAATCGATAGCTTTAGGATTAGCCGACAAGACTGGTAGTATTGCAAGTTTGGAAAGAGATTTAAAATTAGACAATGTGGTTAACTATACGCCGATGGATCCGTTCCAAATGTTTATGGATCGCTTCGCAGTCAAACTAGGCGCAGGCGTTGGTTCAAGTATCAATCTTGATGTATTACCGCAAGAAGATGGTAACGTGCAAATGCGTTAAGCATTTTATGTTTTATATTTAATGTGTATGATTGTTGAGGCTGAGCATATAGTTATGCTCAGCCTTAGTTATATATGATGTTTCATAATTCTAAATAACGTACCAAATAATAATATGAACCAATGAGAGCCTGTCATGAGTGAAATCAATTTGCAGACCTTTGCATCGTTGCCTGTATCCAAAATAACCCAGAAGCCGGTCATCCATTTTGCCCATGCCAATGGGATGCCAAGTGCGGTCTATCAACCATTCTTTGAGAAGTTGGCTGAGTTTTTTACGATTGAATATATACCGATGCTAGGTGGAGATCCAAATTATCCTGTTGATAATCATTGGCGCAGTCTAACCCAGCAGATTATCGATAGTGCACAGACTGCCTGCGAAAAACATGGTGTTACGCAAGTGATAGGAGTTGGGCATTCACTTGGTGCTATGTGTACCTTGCAGGCGTTATACCGTGCACCCGAAATCTTTAGTCAAGCGGTACTCATGGACCCGCCTTGGATTTATGGCAAGTCCAGTTTGATTTGGCATGTGGCAAAGGCGGCTGACAAGCTACCCCTGATGGATAATCGCATGATGGATAAGTTGTCACCATCCGGAATATCTAAGAATCGTCGTGACGTTTGGGACAGTCGTGCAGATGCTTACGAGAAGATGCGTCATAAAGGTTTTTTTAAGCATTTTGATGAACGTAGTTTTGAGGGCTATATTCAGCATGGCTTATGTGAGCGCGCAGATGGTAAAGTAACGTTGGCAATCCCTAAAGACAGTGAGGTTGCTGTGTTTCGTACCAATCCATCTTGGTACTGGTTATCTCCTAATCGCAGGCCTAAACCGCCAGTTACGCTAATTATTGGAGAAGATAGTATATTTTTAAAGCGTCGTTTCCCGCAGCAAATACAAACACGGCTGGGTATTCCTTACGAAACGCATGCAGGTGGTCATATGTTTCCACTTGAGCATCCAGAGTCTGTAGCATTACAGGTATTAACATTAATTAAGCAGCAACTGCCAACGTAAAGGCTAGATATTATTAATATTAATTTTCTATTAGAATTGACAGTTTACCGTTTTGAGTCATAACGTTATGCCAAACCATGCCACCGCTTCGAACGATGTATTGACACTGCAGTCTAAGCGTTTACCATTATTTTCACGCTTAGGTGCATTCCTACTTGTTATAGGGATGGTCATCGCTTTTTTTGGCAGTCAATTGATTGGGATATATATCGCTGGCAAGCTATGGTTGCCCATCGTCAAAAACTCAACAGTGGGTGATATATTCTTTTTTGGTAGTAATGATGGGACAGTAGTAAGCGCATCGATTATTATTAGCTGCGTGTTACTAATGGCACTCAGCTATTTGATTGTGCGCTTAAAATCTGGTGACATGCGTCAGTATTTAGCACTCAAACCGTTCTCAATAGCAGTCGGCATGGGTGTGCTTGGATTGCTATTGATATTTATGATTGGCAGTCAGGCATTGACTTACTTGTTGGATAAATCACCACTGGTCTTCGTAGATCCTTTATATCAATCTGTCAGTTCAGTGTGGTTGTTAATCTTTGCAATGGTGATTGTCGCACCGATATATGAAGAGTTGGTTTTTCGCGGTATATTATGGTCAGCCATTGCTGAGCAGTTTGCTGCAACGTCATATTCGAAGCAGCGCGGTACACTGGTAGCGAGTATCGTGACTAGCCTTATATTTGCCATTATTCATCTGCAATATGGTATTTATGAAATCACTACTATCGTAGTACTAGCATTTATATTTTGCTACGCGCGGATCAAGTCAGGCTCGCTAATACTGCCAATGCTATTACACATTATTAATAATGGTGTTGCTATGTGGCAGTATTTAGCACAAGTGGCTTAGTCAAAAATCTGTTTAGCCAAAATAAGTTTAATCAAAACAGTCTTACCCAAGACAAACTACGCATCAGGGTTTAACTGTAGAACCTCCGATGCTGCCTGCTTGATGTCTTCAATCGTTAAATGAGGCTTACCACTTAACGCTTGTCGCCACTTGCGTGCGCCAGTCATTCCTTGGAACAGTCCTAAATAGTGTCGCGCCATCGTAGAGAGTGCTTCACCTTTTGCGACCTGTTCATCCAGATATGGATACAGCTGCGCTAAAATATCTGAGCGCTTGGGTACAGGTTGCCCCCATAAGCCATTGGCTTCTGCTAATAGATAAGGGTTGTGATAAAAGGCTCGTCCGATCATAACGCCATCAATGTGCTGCAAGTGCGCTGCAATATCGGCTATTGTATCGATACCACCGTTAATTTCGATCTCAAGCTCTGGAAAATCTTGCTTGAGACGATAGACATCATCATAACGTAGCGGCGGTATCTCACGGTTCTGCTTAGGACTAAGACCTTGTAGCCATGCGGTACGTGCATGAACGATAAAGCGCGTGCAACCAGCAGCGGCCACAGTTTGTACAAAATCTGCCATGAACTCATAACTGTCAAAATCATCAATACCAATGCGATGCTTAACCGTCACTGGAATATCGACAGCAGCCTGCATGTGCTTCACTAAATCAGCGACCGTATGGGGTTCTGCCATTAGGCAAGCGCCAATCTTATTATGCTGTACGCGGTCAGAGGGGCAGCCAACATTGATATTGACCTCGTCGTAACCATGCTGCTGGGCAAATTCAGCACACTGAGTCATTTCGGTAGTGTCTGCACCTCCTAGCTGCAATACAACAGGATGCTCAAGTGCATCAAAGCGTAAATGCCGCGCACGGTTGCCATGGATTAACGCACCGGTACTGATCATCTCGGTGTATAAATAAACTTGCGGATTAAAGAGCCGCGCAAAGTAACGATAATCTGTCGTTGTCCAGTCAATCATCGGTGCGACTGAGAGTCGTTTATTGGTCATATCAACCATGGTTGTTAAGCCTTAATATTTTATTTTTTAAATATTTATATTGGATGCAATGGGTTAAAAAGATTATTACACTCAACTTTTAAACAAAGAAGTTATAAAAATGAATAATAGGTAAGTTGAATAATACCGATGCTAAATAAGCTGATTGATTTTTTTATATTCGGGCAAATTATAAAAATAAACCCCCATAATAATTCCAATACAGCCGATAAAAGCGATGTACAGTGCTGGTGAAAAACTTACAAACGTAGTGGCATAGCCAAGCCCAAAAGGTACTGATACGCCTACAATACCATAGGTCACGTTGTAGCAAAACGCCATTCCTGTTAGGCGTACATTGGTCGGAAATAACTGTACGAAAATAGCTGGCACCATTCCAACAATGCCAGCACAAAATCCTAAGAGTGCATACATGATTAAAATATAATCGCCACCAGCCTGCATATGGTAAAAAAAGGCAAACATTTGAGCGATTAGTAAGATAGAACCAGCGACTAAAATTTTACCGAAATTTTGATAGTTAGATAGTATTCCATAAAACACACAACCAAAAATCATAAACACAATACCTAAGCTGTGTGAAAACCCAAACAAATCTTTGTCCAAGCTAAAGCGCAATTCAATCAAATCTGGGAGCAATAGTACGATTACGGTAGTAATGCTAGAAATAATCAAAGTTAACATCATGCCGATAAATATTGAATGTTTACAATGCTTAAAGAGTAATGTGAATGGTTTGGCAACATAGTTACTAGGCTTTGACTTGTTCATCTCTAAAAAAAACGGTGACTCGTCAATAAAGCGCCATGCCAATAATGGCAAAAAGCTCATGGCCGCTGCAACAAAAAATGGCAAGCGCCAACCATAAGTGGTTAGTTGCTCAGGAGTCATAGAACCAGTCAGCCATACAAAAAAAGCGTTGGAGAGTAGCACACCTATAAAAAAACTGGCGGTCACATAACTACAGCCAACTGATAAATACTGCCGTGGTACATGCTCTGCCACAAAAACCCAAGCTAATGGCACATAAAGACCAAACGCCATGCCTTGTATAAGCCTTAATATTATAAATAAGGCTGGAGCTACTAATCCCCATTGTGCATACGTTGGCAAACATGCCATTGCCAGCAAACTACCTGCGATGATCAGCATACTGATTAATAAAGTCGGCTTACGGCCCTTGATATCACCATATCGACCAAGAATGATGCCACCAAGCGGTCGTGCCAAATAGCCCACGGCAAAAAGCCCAATTCCTCGAAGTTTTAGAACATCAGGATTGGTACTAGCGGGGAAAAAAGCAGAGGACACAATGTCTGCAATATATAAATAGATCAGAAAGTCGAAAAAAGCAATAGCGCTGCAAAAGCAGATAAATAGAACGATATTTTTGTCTTTAGAAGACATTAGTGCATATTGAGAACGAGACGGCATAATAGATCACGCATCCACATATTAAAGTGGTTGTTAAGACGGTCATCATGGAGATAACCGGCCATAATGAAAAGCGGCAAACCAACATAATTAGATGCTGATTTGCCGAAAAAATAAATTAGAACGTTTTAAGCTAAGAGGATTTTGCTTGAAAGCTCACTAACCAATTTAAGGACATCTTTAGAAATTAAACAGTTTTAAATTTTATAATAGCCAGTCGATAGGTAGCCAAGACATGATAGTGAGCCATACGTGGTCAGAGAAACCTACTCGTGGCTCTGAATTATAAACCACCTTTTTACCATCTTCGATGGTATGCCACTGTAATTGATTGTTATCTATTAACTTTACTTCATAAGCTTGACTCAATAGATCATCACTAAGCGCCTCATGCAACTGACTGGCTAGCTCATCATCATTGATAATTACACCCATTTCAGTATTAATATTGGCTGAACGTGGATCAACATTATAAGAGCCAATGAAGACCTGATGGTCATCTACAGCAAAAGTCTTAGCATGTAAGCTGGTTGATGACTGACTGCGCGCTTTCCATAATTTATTTTCGCGTTTCTCTTCACTAGCAGTCGATTTTAGCTCATATATTTTGACACCAGCACCCAGCAAGTGAGGACGCCATTTACTATAACCAGAATGCACTGCAGTCACGTCAGTAGCATCAAAAGAGTTGGTCAAAATCTTTATATCGATACCTGATTCTGCCAACTGTACTAGAGTATCTACTCCATCCTTAGTTGGGACAAAGTACGATGAAATGATAGTGAGTTTTTTAGACGGACTGCCTAATAAGGTACGTAATTGATGAACCAAGTTGCTGTCGGTAGGAACTGTTTTGGTCAATTTGCCAACGTCATCACTCAAAAACTGCATGTCTGTCCAACGAAATGGCACGCGTTTATTGACCAAATCAACATCAATAGAGGAGTCTTCAATAGCTGTTTTGTAGATAGCTAAACTGCTGCGTGAACTACTCTTTTCATCTTCATCTAACTTATCTAAACCGATTAAAAAATTACTGGTAGTCCCTTTATCTAGAGTGACCAGCGTTTCAATATCGAAGGATATCGGTGCTGACCAGTAGCTCATAAAGCTATTATCAATATCTGCAACTACTTTGCCGATGAGCAGCACATCTAAATCAGCAAATTGACTGTTTTGATCATTACTAAGATACTCATTGCCAATGTTACGACCGCCAATAACGGTAATCTGCTTATCGAAAGTCATGCTTTTATTATGCATACGCCGGTTGATACGTGGTAGGCCAGTGACAAAGTTCATCGCTTGGAACTTGCGGTGCATCAAGGGATTAATAATACGTACAGCAATATTTGGATGACTGGCAAAACGCAGTAAATGCTGATCAAATTTTGCATCGTTATTAAAGTCATCGAGCAACAAGCGTACAATAACTCCGCGCTCAGCTGCTTCCCATAAGTCTTTCAATAGTAATTGACCTGCCTGATCGTCATGCCAAATATAGTACTGCACATCAATACTGCGAGTAGCCATATCAGTCAAAATGCTACGTGAGGCAAAAGCGTTCGCACCAGTTACAATCGGATGATAGCCTGATAACTCAGGGTGAATGTCATTTTGTTCACTAATGGCTGCAACCAAGTCGGTATTACTAATGTCAGTATTTTTACTTTGAGAGCTGTCTAGGCTACTGTCTTGTTGGTATAAAGCATTAACGCGCGCTGATAGCGCTTGGCTTTCAGGCAAATGTGGCTGCTTTGGCAAGCTTTGGCATCCACTAAGGCCTAAGGTTAGTCCAAGTGTTAGACTCAGCGTCAAGCTGCTTGGCTCTATACTTAACATCGACATAACTGGTTTACCTTAATGAGCTTAAAAAAGTGAGCTTAAAAATATACTGGAATTTATACAGACTAATGTAGAGTAATAATAGCATTGTTTATGAGCTATATAATAGCAACGTTTAGAACACGAATTAAATCGCTGCTTAGCTTAGCAGGTGTCGCAATATCTGCCTATTAAAAATACGTTATTTTTCTTAGACTGAGATATTGATCGAGTTGAAGCGACAACTTATCTTAAGCTCTATTGCTTGGCAAGATAGTTTTCAAAAATAACCTTTTAGGAATACTCAAAACTAATCATCAATTTTAGCTGTCTTGAAAGATATAGGTAGTTAGCAGCGATACCTGAAAGCTACTAACTAAACCTACTAACTAAACCTACTAACTAAACCTACTAACTGAAATCTAATGTCTGAAATATAGTGGCATGATATGATAAACGCCTTCATCAATCTATAATTAGAAAGATAAGCAGTAATCTCAATACTCACCATAGCAACGGAAAACTTATGAGTCAGTCGCAAGTGCAAGATGAAAGTAATCTAAATAAATTAGATCCAAACTGGCGTAATGATGCCTTAGATTTAGGCCTCGATTATGGTATGCAGACCATTGCGGTTCGTGCAGGGCAACACCGTACTGACGAGGGCGAGCACTCCGAACCTATATTTACTACCAGCTCTTATGTCTATACTTCAGCAAGCGATGCCGCCGCGCATTTTGATGGCACCAAGACTGGTAACGTCTATTCACGGCATACCAATCCTAGCGTGCGCACCTTTGAGCGTCGTTTAGCAGCACTTGAAAATGGCGAGCGCGCTGTCGCTACAGCTTCAGGCATGGGCGCAATTTTGACCATGTGCTTAGCCTACTTAAAGGCAGGCGATCATCTGCTTGCCGCCAATCAATTATTTGGCTCATCTATTGGGCTGTTTAATAATTATATGGCTAAGTTCGGCGTTGAGGTTAGCTACGTCGATTGTTTCGATAATGATGCATGGGCAAATGCCATACAACCAAATACTAAAGTGATTTATTGCGAAAGCCCGAGCAATCCTTTGGCACAGATTTGTGATATCGGTTATTTAAGTCAGCTCTGTAAAGCCAATGATGTGTTACTAGTCGTTGATAATTGTTTTGCTACGCCAGCGCTGCAACGCCCATTAGATTTGGGTGCTGATGTGGTGATTCATTCTGCAACCAAATACTTAGACGGGCAGGGTCGAGTATTGGGTGGTGCGCTGGTCGGTAGTGATAAGCTGATGCAAGAGGCATTTACAGTTGTGCGCTCAGGCGGTATCAGTATGAGTCCGTTTAATGCATGGGTCTTTACCAAAGGACTTGAGACACTTAAATTACGTATGCAAGCTCACTGTGCCAATACTAATAAAGTAGCAGCGTTCTTGGTCAGTCATCCTAACGTCAGTAAAGTGCACTTTTCAGGACTCTCTGATCACCCATCTCACGAGCTTACCAAGCGTCAACATCATATGAATGAAGGCTATGGCGCCATCATGGGTTTTGAAGTTGAGGCATCTGCTCATGCGGATAGCCGTGATCCAAAGGTTGCTGCTTGGCATGTTATCGACTCGACTCAAATGGTCTCTATCACCAACAACTTAGGGGATGCCAAAACCACCATTACGCATCCTGCGACCACAACTCATTTTCGACTGACACCTGAGGCGCGCGCTGAGGCTGGTGTCAAAGATGGGCTTATCCGTTTGTCGGTAGGTCTAGAAGATGTAGAAGATATTATCAAAGATTTGGCACGTGGTTTAGACAGTTTATAAAGATGACGGTATAATCAACGTTATCGTATCAATTTTATGATTAACAGCTATTCATCATTTATCATTCATTACTATAAAAGAAAGAGGCAATTATGAACATTCAAGCACTTATGCAACAAGCACAAACGATGCAAAAGAAAGTTGAAGCTAATGTTGAGACGGCAAAAAAGGATTTAGCTAATAAAGAAGTCCATGCAGAAGCGGGTAGTGGTCTAGTAAAAGTCACTATGACTGGTCGTCATGTGGTCAAGCGCTTAAGTATTGATCCAAGCTTGCTTGAAGATGAGCCTGATATGATCGAAGACTTAATCGCTGCTGCTATCAATGATGCGGTTCGTCAAGCAGATGAGCTATACGAAGAAACAATGGCTGGCGCGACTTCAGGCATGGGTCTACCACCAGGTATGCAAGGTTTATTCTAAGCCTTAATTTGCGGTAAATACTGCATATTGAAGACAATAATGGGGTTGTTATCTATAGGATGCGACCCCATTTTTATAGCTACGGTTTATAGATAAAGGAAGCAACTTTGCTTACAGCCAAATTTGATCAGCTGGTTAAACAGCTGCGTATTTTACCGGGTGTCGGTCAAAAGAGCGCTCAGCGCATGGCGTTACATCTGCTCACTAAGAAACGTCCACAAGGTATGGCACTTGCTCAAGCACTTGATGAGGCAATGCGTGATATCGTTGAATGTCAGCGTTGTCATAGCTTTAGTGATGATGCAGTTTGCCCGCTGTGCCAAGATCCAAGACGCGATGATGGGATACTGTGTGTGGTCGAGACCGCTGCTGACGTTATGGCAATTGAGCAGACTGCAGGCTACCGTGGACGCTATTTTGTCTTAGGTGGGCATCTGTCACCGATTGATGGTATCAGCGCTGATGATTTAAATATTGACCAATTGGTATGGCGCGTCAAACAAGAACCAGTCGAAGAGCTCATACTGGCAACGGGTACTACTGTTGAAGGTCAGACGACTGCGCACTTTATTAGTGAGGCTGTCAGTCGTCACGTCAATAAAGTCACGCGTTTGGCACAAGGCGTACCTATGGGCGGTGAACTTGAATATCTTGATAGTATGACTCTTGGGCAAGCTCTACAAAATCGCTCTTTTTTATAATAAAAATAAGTCATGTATCTTTTGGATTGGTACATAGCAGCTCTCAGAATTTAAATTTCTAAGCGCTTATTTATCATTTTATACTTGGTGTTGTTATACTAAGCGTTTTGAACTAAGCATTTCAAACTAAGTATCGTGTTTTGCTATAATAATTTAATTTTCTATCTCTAAGCGCTATTGTTAGCGCTTTATTCTCTTTTATCTATGCAGGTATCTGCCCGTGTCTGACCTTAGCTCTTTTGATTCAACCTCCCAAACCCACTATTCTCAAGATAGTGATTTGCAATCTAACCCGACTGAAAGTGTTAATGATAGCCAGATGCGCGCAGTTGCTAATTTAGCAGCAGTGCCTGCCGAGCCAGATATTGATGCATTACTAGATGTAGCGGATGAGGCGTCTGTCACTTGGGTGCGGGAACAAGAGCAATTAGACGAAGTCATTAGGGCCTTGGAGGTTTGTGGACGAGTAGCTCTAGATACTGAGTTTATCAAGCGTGATACTTATTATCCGCGTTTGGCACTCGTGCAGCTAAATACGGGCGATCATATTTATTTGTTAGATGCGCCGCAGTTACAATTAGCTGAACTTTGGCAAGCGCTAAGTAAAGTTGATGTTGCAATTTGGCATGCTTGCGGAGAAGATTTAGGTATTTTTTATCTACTATCTGGTTGTCCGCCATTGACCAATATTTTTGATACGCAGATTGCCTTATCTTATTTAACTGGGCAGCTACAAATGGGCTATCAGCAAGCACTTGATGATCAGTTGGATATGCATATTGATAAAGAACAAAGTCAATCTGATTGGTTGCAACGCCCATTATCAGATGAGCAAGAGCAATATGCAATTGATGATGTACGTTTTTTACCAGCGCTATATTTGAGCCTTGAATATGAGTTAAAAAGACAAGGTCTGTTTGAATATGTATGGGCAGATTGCCAGTTGTATGCTTATGAGCTATACCAAACGCAGCATGTAGAAGATGAGGCCATGTACTTAACGATGGCAGATTATCGCTATAATTCGCAACAAATGGCGATATTGCAAGCGGTTGCTACTTGGCGTGAAGCGCTGGCACGTTCGACCAATCAGCCGCGTACTTTTGTGATTAAAAAACAAGCAGTGCGTGAGATTATCACCGAAAAGCCAACCAGTATGCGTGAGCTTGCCCATAAGACAACAATTCACCGTAGTATGTTGCGTCTTTATGGTGAAGAGTTGCTAAAGGTCATCAAAGAAGCAAAAAACCTAGCGCCTGTTGAGCATCCAGAGTGCTTACTACCGCCATACCGCTCTAAAAATAAAGTGCTGTCAAAAGCCGTTCAACAAGCGGTAGATGCACAAGCAGAAAAAATTGGCGTGCCAGCTAACGTGCTTATGCGCAAAAAATGGCTGGGGCAGCTTTACGAAGTGATTGCCTTTGATAAAGATTTAGCAGAACTACCGCAAGGCTTAAAGGGCTGGCGCAATGATTGGGTAATGCAAACTTTAATTCCTGTCATTAAAAAGCATAAAACAGAATTGCAGCAAGGTATGGGTATCAACGTTTAAATCTTCCATACTGTAGAAAATATTCTGTTTGCGCCGCCACTGACTCATTAACTAACATGCCTGTATGTGAGACGGGCATGACAATATGGTCAGTAGCAGCATCAATTTTAGTCTCCTTTACATATACCGTCCCATCATGCACAAGCTCCTGCTCAAGTTGCGATCGGCCTGCTTTACGCAGCTTGCGATTATGATATTGCAAAAATAGCTGCCCCAAGCCATAGGGCTTATTGCCCGCAATCACGCCCAAAGTAACATGTTCTGGCAATGTCGCAACCGTCCCATCCAATGCATCAACATATGAGCGACCTACGACAATAGGGGTCAATCGCCAAATGTAATCGGCACAAACGCTACCAACATGCGGTGTCCCGAGGGTCACGCAGCGTCCAATCTGCCACTTTGGGTAATGATAAACAAAATCGCGAATAATCAAGCCACCTAAACTATGCCCGACCAAATCTATCGGCAGGTCGGGATGATGGTTATGCTCAAGCCATGTATTGAGACGCTGACTATTGGTTGTGATGCCATCACGCATACTACGGTAGCTGTATTGATGAGTATCAAAACCTGCTGCTTGTAAGCGTTTAGCCAATGGCCGCATAATCCATGCGGTTTGATGTAAGCCATGAATAAGAATGACCCGGTTTTTCTGTTGCATGATATTGTCCAAAAAAGCTATTTTATTACAGTGAGTTAAGCTAATTTCTATCGCCTTCAGCTTTTATTATATCGCTAAATAATAGGATTGTTTATCGGTGATGTTATAGTCGATTTAGTTTAAAATTTATACCAGCATAACGCTATTTTGAACGTACTTGTTTTATGTTGAACTGACTATAAATATTATATACATAAATAGTAAACAAAATAAAAACCTCCAAATCAGCTACTGACTTGGAGGTTTGTTTTTATATAAGACAATGTATTGAGACGACTTTTTGTATATCAAATACTACATGTAGTTCTCGATACTTGGGCAAGAACACATCAGGTTCTTATCACCATAAGCATCATCGACGCGTGCCACACTTGGCCAGAACTTGTGAGCACGGACATAAGGTAGCGGGAACGCAGCAGTATCACGGCTGTATGGATGCGTCCATTCGCTATCAGTAATCATAGAAGCTGTATGCGGTGCATTGACCAATGGGTTGTCTTCTAGTGTCCAATTATCTTCGCCTGCTTTAGCTTTCATTGCTTCAGCTTTGATAGATTTTAAGGCACTAATAAAGCGATCTAGCTCTTCTTTAGATTCAGACTCTGTTGGTTCAATCATCAACGTACCTGATACTGGGAAGCTCATCGTTGGTGCATGGAAGCCATAATCCATTAAGCGTTTAGCGATATCACTCTCACTGATGCCCGTCTCTTCTTTTAGCGGACGAATATCAATGATACATTCATGCGCGACTTGACCATTTTTACCAGTATATAAAACAGGGTAGTGGTCTTTAAGCTGAGAGGCAACATAGTTGGCATTTAATAGCGCCAGATTGGTTGCTTCAAGCAAGCCATCACGGCCCATCATCGCGATATACATCCACGAGATTGGTAAAATGCTCGCTGAACCATACGGTGCTGCTGATACTGCTGAACAGTCCTTTTGAGCGTTATGGACTGGACTGATGGTATGGTTGGCCATAAATGGTGCCAAATGCGCCTGCATACCGATAGGACCCATGCCAGGACCGCCGCCGCCATGTGGAATACAGAATGTCTTGTGCAAGTTCATATGTAGTACATCTGCACCAACGTCAGCAGGCTGCATGATACCAACCTGAGCGTTCATGTTAGCGCCATCCATGTAGACTTGACCACCATGCTTATGAATAAGGTCACAAATCTTACGGATGCCTTCTTCAAACACGCCATGCGTTGATGGGTAGGTAATCATCAAAGCGCCAAGATTTTTGCTGTGCTCTTCACACTTAGCCGTTAAATCGTCGATATCGACGTTACCGTTATCATCAGTTCTGACCACAACGACTTTCATGCCCATCATCATTGCTGTAGCAGGGTTAGTACCGTGCGCTGATTGAGGAATGAGGCAAACATCGCGGTCAGTTTCACCTAGTGACTCATGATAGCGACGGATAGCAAGAAGACCTGCATATTCACCTGATGCGCCAGAGTTTGGCTGCATAGAAACATCATCGAAACCAGTAATAGCTTTTAGCTGCTCTTGTAAGCTATCGATCATATCGATATAGCCGCTTACTTGGTCACGCGGTGCAAAAGGATGCACGTTTGCAAACTCAGGCCATGTGATAGGTAGCATCTCACTAGTAGCGTTTAGCTTCATTGTACAGCTACCGAGTGGAATCATACTGCGGTTCATCGCCAAATCTTTATCTTCAAGCGACTTTAAATAACGTAGCATTTCATGTTCGGTATGATGCGAGTTAAATACTGGATGCGTTAATATATCATCTGTACGTAAGTGCGCCGCATCTAAAGATACACTGGCCGCTTCAGGTAAGTTATGCGACTTGCTAACGAAAAGCTGAGTTAAGACATTAAAGTCTTTTTCATCACTAATTTCACTAAACGATACACCCAGTTTACTATCGCTCAGACGCCACAGGTTATAGCCAACATTGTCTGCATTTTCAAAGATTTGAGTTGCCATCTTTTCTGAACCGCAATCAACCACAACCATGTCAAAGAATTGCTTATGGACGACATTTAATTGGTTGTCGCTACCTGCATTGCTAATAACATCAGCGAAGGCAGTTGCGAACGCATGAATACGAGTAGCAATACGCTTCACACCGCTTGGGCCATGATAGACGGCATACATGCCAGCAAGGTTGGCAAGCAATACTTGTGAGGTACAGATATTTGAGTTGGCTTTTTCGCGGCGAATATGTTGCTCACGAGTTTGTAGCGCCATACGTAGGGCAGTGTTGCCTTGCGAGTCTTTTGAGACCCCAATGATACGACCAGGTGCTGAACGTTTTGCTTTATCAGAGAAAGCAAAATAGGCAGCGTGTGGACCGCCAAAGCCCATAGGAATACCAAAGCGCTGCGTGCTACCTAATGCAAGGTCTGCACCCATATCAGCAGGTGACTTTAATAACACCAAGCTCATGATATCGCTGACGACTGATGTGTAGGTTTTGTTTTTCTTAACGGCGCTAATAACGTCCGTTAAATCTTTGACATCGCCTTCTTTACCAACATACTGAAATAGTGCACCGAAGTAATCACCAGATTTTGCCAGTTCAAAATCACCAACGATAACTTCCCAACCAAAGTACTTAGCACGGGTATGGATAACGTCTAGCGTTTGTGGGTAGATACGGTCATCAACGAAGAATTGGTTTGATTTGCTTTTGCTCATGCGTTTTGACATTGCCATCGCTTCTGCAGCGGCAGTCGCTTCGTCAAGTAATGAAGCACCAGCAAGCTCAAGTCCAGTCAGATCAATACAAACTTGTTGGAAGTTAAGCAATGCTTCTAGACGACCTTGAGCGATTTCAGCTTGATAAGGCGTGTAAGCAGTATACCAACCTGGATTTTCTAGCACATTACGTTGAATAACGGCTGGCATACGCACAGGCGAGTAACCTTGACCGATATAGCTCTTGTTGACCGTAATGTTATCAGCCATGGCACGTAGTTTGGCAAGGGCTGCATGCTCACTCATCGCGAGCGGCAAGTCTAATTCTTTATGTATGCGTACTGGCTCAGGGACCGTATCATTAATAAAGCTTGCCATGTCGTTATAGCCAATCGCATTTAGCATATCGGCTTGCTTGGTATCGTTAGAACCTAGGTGACGATAAACGAATTCAGTTTCATTAAATAAACCTTTAAAAGTATCAAAGGTAGGTTTTTGAGAATTAGTCATGACAATCCTTAATAGACTGGATAAAAAAGTAATAAGTTAGGATAAAAGGGTAGAGCAAAATTGAGACGGTAACTTTAATTTAATAATCACTAAATCAAGGAAAAGCTATAGGCCGAATCAGGCAATCAGTTAAACATAGTGGACAAACTGGTCTTGGTCAAAGCGGAACTGCGAGTTATAAATACCTTTGTCAGAGCGCTCACCTGCACCAATCATCATGACAACGTGATGATCATCGCTAAGTCCAAGCAGTTTTTTCATCGCAGGCTCGTCAAATCCGCCCATAGGACAGCTATCGAAACCGTGTGCTCGCAGTGCTAGCATCAGATTTTCAGCAGCCAATGCAGTATTATTGGTCGCCCAGTTTTTGATATCTTCAGAAGTATAGTAGGGCGATTTTATCGGACCTTTTACTTGTCTGAATACTTGGGTAGCGCCCCATTTAACTGCAGATACTGTATTCACCGGACCACGTAAAAAGTCTACTGCTACCACCTTGGTGTAGTAGTCTTTGACCTTTTTTGGTACAGGCTTATCAGGGTATTCACGTAAAACTTGCTGAGCATGCTCATGCCAAATATTAGTACGGGCGACAACGGCAATTAAGCGGGCAGATGTTTTTGCTGCATTTTGATTCATACAGTTTTTGACAGCACGTTTGCGGCTATCTGTACTATCAATTACATAAAACTCCCACGGCTGCAAGTTGCTAGAATTTGGCGCTAGCATGGCCAGTCGTAGGCATTCTGCGAGCACACCATCAGGAATAGTGGTATCCGTAAAACGACGTACTGAACGACGTGATTCTATAACTTCACGAAAGGCTTGCAGTTGCGGCGTATAGCTAGGTGTTGCTAGATTAGCTGTTTTATTTCTGTCCACATGAGTACTATGCGTATCGGCTGCATCAGTATGATTGGCGTTAGAATCTGCTTGACTCATATGAGGCTCCAAAACATAGCGTTAGTATAAAGAACTATAAAAATAGGTAATCGTAGCGTGATACGAATAAAGTCATACAACAGTTAGTTTATTCGTTGAATTAGGTTGTCTGTATATTACTAAATATAAGCAGATACCAGCTGACGCTAATATCTGCAGTTTTTGGACAGCTAGTATTATTTACTAGCTTCAATACTTTAGAAGCTTACAGCTCGTTTTGGTACTCTTCAGCCGTTAGTAGCGCTTCGTAGTCATCCATGTTGTCAGGCTTCATTCTAAAGAACCAACCTTCACCGTATGGGTCTGAGTTGATGATTTCAGGATCATCTTCAAGGCTTTCGTTGACTGCGACGACTTCACCTGAGATAGGAGCATAAACGTCAGATGCCGCTTTTACTGATTCTACCACTGAGATTTCATCATCAACGACGATAGTGTCACCAACTTCTGGTAACTCAACGAACACCACGTCACCAAGCAAGTCTTGGGCATGGTCAGTGATACCAACGGTAATAGTACCGTCTTCTTCTAAGCGTAACCATTCATGGCTGGCGATGTATTTTAATTCTGCTGGAACATTGCTCATGGTGTCTCTCCTAAGTGATAGAGGCTGGATAATAAAACATATTAAGAAATCATAAAAGCCAATAATAGGCTGTGGTTAATCGAAGTTATCATTTTGGTCGTTGAAAGTTTCGATTAACCCACAATCAAACAGTATTCGTTAAGCTTAGTCAATATTAAAATCAGTCAAACTGCTGCTTGCCATTGCGTACAAATGGTAACTTAAGGACACGAGCATCTACGAACTTACCTTTACCGCGTAAGTCGATTTGTACTTTATCGTCGTCTGATAAGCTGGCTGGAACGCGTGCGATAGCGATAGAGTTTTTGAGGCTAGGGGAGAACGTACCACTGGTAATGATGCCTTTTTGCTCATTATCTGTGCCCTGATTGATGGTGACTTCCATGCCTTCACGTAAGACGCCACGGGTAGTCAGTAGTAAACCAACTTGCTTCATCGCAGTGCTGTCATCTTTTGCTTGCTGACGTTTGCTAACCATTGCTTCACGGCCAACAAAGTCGCGCTCGTCTTTTAGTGCCAGTGTCCAACCCATGTTGCACTCATAAGGACTGATATTTTCGTCCATATCATGACCATAGAGGTTCATGCCAGCTTCCATACGTAGGGTGTCACGCGCACCAAGGCCAGCAGGTTTAATGCCATTAGCTTTTAACTGTTCAAAGAATGCGGGCGCATCATCAGCATGCATAATGACTTCGACGCCATCTTCGCCAGTGTAGCCAGTACGAGCGACAAACCAATCTTTACCTTCTATATCAGTAAGGTCAGCACCAACAAAGGGCTTAAGCTCGTCAAGAATATCAGCCCAGCTTGGTTTAGCTTGTGCCAGTTTTGCTACTGCATTTGGCCCTTGAACGGCAAGCATAGCAAGATCTGGACGTTCGGTAATAGCAACCTCAAAAGCTTCAGCAACTTTATCAAAGTGAGCGATGTCCTTATCACGGGTACCAGCATTTGACACGATACGATATTCGGTTTCATCCGCATTCATCAAGTAAACAATAAGATCGTCAATGATGCCGCCTTGCTCATTAAGCATAGGCGAGTATAAGGCTTTACCAACGGTTTTTAGTTTATTGACATCGTTTGCTAGTAGTTTTTGTAGCCATGCCTTGCTTTCAGCGCCTTTGACGTCAGCCACTACCATATGTGAGACGTCAAACATCCCAGCATCAGTACGTACTGCCTCATGCTCTTCGATTTGTGAGCCGTAATGAATTGGGAGCTCCCAGCCAGAAAAATCCACCATTTTGCCATCACTATCGACGTGAGACTGATATAGAGGTGTACGTTGAGGAGCTTGGCTATTATTGTCTTGAGAACTAGTATCGGTCATAACAAATCCTTGTGTGTACGTCATCAGTACTTTGTAAAAAGCACGAGGTTGATGAGCGTCGTAACAGTAGCGAGAAGCAAGATTGCAGGGTGCAAACATTGCCACAAAGGGTAACACAAAACATAAAGCAGTGAGCCAAACAGACGCGTAACGTCCGTTTAAGCAAAAGCCCTATCTGTCCTGTGACCTGAGATTTTCAATACGACAGCTGTTTATCAGAGGCTATGCACTCAATATGAGCTCAGAGCGTGTAGTGTCGTATTTTCTCCCCTTCGGTGGGTAAGGCGTCGTCCGTCCTTACCACTCTCCAGATTTGTTATGCCGCTTGTTTATGATTGCAAAATTAAAATAAAAAATGCAAATAAACAGTGGGGGCATGCGTTTTTCAGTCCTTTTACCTGAGCGATTGGCAGGGTAGATGCGCCTTCGGTGGTCGTATGACAGTATGAATAGCGCACAATGAGCGCTCATTTCTGCCAAAAACTCTCTCCTGAAAAACGCTTTTATTATGAAAGGTTCATAGCTGTTTTACAAGTCATCAATTGGATTAATGCCAATAATTTCATAAAAAGTCGTTTTTTTGCTGGTTTTGACCGTCAAATATGCCCTAAATCATGCTCCAAGTCTCATTGATAGTTCAGTCATTACTAATAATAAATGCTAATACAAAATATAAGTAGTAGGGAAAGATAAGGCTGCTTTGTGAAAAAGCTACCACTGAAAGCGAGTATTGATAATAAAGTGAACCATGATAGGCTATAATCCTATTATCCATAAGCATTTTGCATGACTGCTTTAACTTGCAATTTGCTTTAATCTTTAGTGTTAAATAGGTGTTCTATGCATTGTGATATTTATAAATTTCCCAAACATGACGATATGTATGTCTATATCGCGCGTCCCGATTATCCTGATGATACTGATGAAATCAAGGATTGGTTGGGTGTATTGCCAAAAGACTTTCGAGCCAGTTTAGGTATGAGTAAATTCGTTATACATCTGGATTTGGAAACGACGCCAAAGCTTGCCCGCGTCGACAAGGAAGAAGTATTGGCGAAGCTAAAATCACAAGGGTATTTTGTCCAAGTGCCACCGCAAGATGTGATGCGCCGTCAAGCAGAACTGCGCGCTCGCGAGTCTCAGGATAATATTTACGACTAGGTTATGGCTAGGCACTTATAATTCTGCCAGTGAAAACACAAGTAAGGTGATGGTAGCTGATAGTCTAAAACCACTAAATAAGCTACCAAAATCCCACGTAAAAAAGTCTTTGCACAAGAGGCTAATATGCTTTTTGCTATAAAGTCGTGATAAACTAGTCACCTATCAAGCTTGCACGTTAGGGCTGAGTTGCTAATTAATTTAGTGACTAATCAATGACTCTATTGCTAATTACAAACGTAGGTATCTAAACACGCATGGACTGGTTAAAAAGTATCTTAGAAAGCTTACCTCTGGAAAAGCTTAGTGACATTCTTGGTGAGATTGTCATTTGGTGGAGTCAGATGGTCAAAAACGTACCACCCGCCGACCTGCCAATGTACGCTTATCTCGGTGGCTCCATCGTGGTATTACTACTTTGGATTTTGGTCGCACGCATGTTACCGCGTCCATTAGGTGGCATGAGCTGGATGGTATTGTTTGCTGTGCTCTTGGCACCAGGTACTGCACTTAGTGATCCTAGTGTCATAGCGCCCGCAAGCATCAGTGTCGTTTATGCGATTATGATGAAGGATACTGCCACTGCTATTACCAATGCGCTACCAATTCTAGTGGTATTGGTCGTTGGGTTATTCGTTGGTTTTGTCTGGCAGCTTATTCGTGGCGCTTTTGATTCAAGTTTGGACAAAGCGCGTCGCCGTAGTGCTGAAGATGCGCAAGCAAATATGCAACTGGCAACGGGTAATTATATAGAAGAGAAGAATAGTGAGCCATTACCAGTAAACATTCCAGTAACTACCAAGCCTTCAAATAATGATGCTATGAATGCCAAGCAAGAGATTAATTTGAAAAAGCAAAGTTCTAACGATAATATAGATAAGAGGTTAAGTACGACAAAGCCTAGTACACAAGTTGATGATGGTTCGGTTGATTCAGATAAGAAGCTATAGTTAACAACTTACATCAGCTAGCAAGTTTTTTGTAAACTGTAGGAAGTAAAATAAAAGACACCGTTGCGTGTCTTTTTTTATGGCAATACGTTAACTTTAGATTAGCAAAATGCTTAAGATTTGTTAGCTACTGCGAACGCATGAGTATTTGGGCATTAAGAAAGGCTGTGCTAATCTAAACTATTATTTTTTGACATATATCCATATTGATTACAACGACTGAGATTTGACCATGAGCACTGAAAATAAGACTGCAAAACCAAGCTTTACAGGTACTGAGAGTTATATTGCCACCGATGATCTGCAACTGGCAGTCAATGCGGCTATGACATTACAAAAGCCACTGCTAATCAAAGGTGAGCCGGGCACAGGCAAGACCTTACTTGCAGAAGAAGTTGCCAGCAGTTTAAGTATGCCGCTTATTACATGGCATATCAAATCAACGACCAAAGCTGAGCAAGGGCTGTACGAGTACGACGCAGTATCACGCCTACGTGATTCACAATTGGGTGATGACAAGGTGTATGAAATTGGTAACTACATCAAGCCTGGTAAACTTTGGGAAGCTTTTACCAGTAAAGAGCGTAGCGTGCTGCTGATTGATGAAGTAGATAAAGCGGATATTGAGTTTCCAAATGACTTGTTGCATGAGCTTGATAAAATGTCTTTTTATGTCTATGAGACGGGCGAGACCATTACTGCTGAGCAGCGCCCTGTCGTCATTATCACCTCAAACAATGAAAAAGAGCTACCGGATGCATTTTTGCGTCGCTGTTTTTTCCATTATATCGACTTCCCAGAAGAGCAAACCATGCGTCAAATTATTGATGTCCATTTTCCTAATATTCAAGAAAAACTGGTCAATGATGCACTCGATATTTTCTATAAGTTGCGTAATATTCAAGGGCTCAAAAAGCCACCTTCAACCTCAGAGTTGGTCGATTGGTTAACCTTATTGCTGGCTGATAACATGGCACAAGAAGAGCTAGAAGAAAACTTGCGTGGAGAAAAATCTATCCCACCATTATATGGCGCATTGCTTAAGAATGAAGCCGATGTGAACTTATTACAGCGTTTTGCCAATATGATGCGCCGCTGAGGTTAAACATTATGTTTATCAAACTATTTTATACCTTACGTACTTACGGTGTCCCTGTTAGTACACGCGAGCTGCTTGATTTAAATGCTGCACTTGAGCACGGGTTGATGATGCAGCCGCATCCTGAATATCCAGATGACCCAGAGCTACGCGATTTTGCCAGTCGTGAAGATATGTATCGCCTTATTCGTCTGTGTATGGTCAAAGACGAACGTCATTTTGATAAGTTCGATCGGGCAATGGCAGATTATTTTGAAGGAGTCGATAGCTTAGACATTGATGAGTTAATGGCGAAGCTGACGGACGTTCCCAAAGAGTGGCTGGACTTAAAGTTAGATCCAAAAAATCTAACAGAAGAACAGCGGCGATTGCTCAAAAAGTACGGTTCGCTTGAAGAGTTGATGAAGGCTTTAGAAGAGCGTCTCAAAGAGCAAAAAGAGCGGCATCAAGGTGGTAGTAAATGGGTCGGCACCGGTGGCACCTCACCGTTTGGTGCTTATGGTGACCATCCAGAAGGCGTACGCGTGGGCGGAGAGTCACGTAAACGCAGTGCAGCAAAGGTTTGGGAGCAGCGTAAATACCGTAACCTTGACGATGATAGTTTACTTGGCACGCGGCAAATTCAGATGGCACTGCGTAATTTGCGCCAATTTGCACGCACAGGTAGCGCTGACGAGCTAGATATTAATGAAACCATCAAACGTACTGCTAAGAAAGGTGTACTCGATATTCATATGCAGGCTGAGCGTCGCAATCGTGTCAAAGTACTGATGCTATTTGATGTGGGCGGCAGTATGGATATCCATGTTGAAGCATTAGAAAAGTTGTTCTCAGCGGCAAAAAACGAATTTAAAACCTTAGATTTCTTTTACTTTCATAACTGTTTGTATGATTATGTCTGGAAGGATAACAATCGTCGTCATAGTGCGCCTATGCCAACCTTTGAGCTACTAAATAAATATGGTCGCGAGTATCGAGTGATATTCGTTGGTGATGCCTCAATGTCACCTTATGAGCTATTTTCAGTGGGTGGCAGCGTTGAATACATGAATAATGAAGCTGGCGTAGTGTGGTTGAAAAGGGTACTTGACCATTTTGACAAGGTCGCATGGTTGAATCCTGAAACCCCAGCTTATTGGCAATATACCCAGACTATTGGGGAAATCAAAAATTTATTTAATAATAACATGTACCCTATGACACTACATGGAGTGGAAGATATGACAGCCTATTTAGCTCGCTAGCTGTCCATAAATTTTTACTTTTAATAAATTATAAAAACCACTGCTATGAAATAATAGTAGTGGTTTTTTGTATCTAACAGTATCATATTTAATTTAAAGTAATTATAAATTTAGAGCCGCTTAACAACAAATGTTGCTAGAAACAATTGAGTTGAGTAGGGCGATGCTATTTGTCAAGAAAATGTAACTATATAACTATTGACAATTTCAAAATATGGATAGTAATGATTATGTACTAACTGGTTGATAAGATAGGGTTTTCAGCTTCCTAACAATATACCTATATTTGATATGAAACAATGCGAATACGATAAATGAATCTATGTAATTGTTAAAGACTCACTTGTATCCTATATGATTACCTCACTACTTCCTATGCTTAAAAAATTTATCCTCAGATATCAAAAGCACAAATGAATACGAATCTTCAAAGATCTGATATTTAAATATTTATTATGTGTGGGGAGCATGATTGTAAGGTTGATAAGTAGTTGACAGACAGTAGTGTTCATAGGCTTTATTCTATTTAGCACTAAAATAAGATGGAAGGTCATAAATTGATAATTAAGAGGGCTGAGTAATGGAAGACTAACCAAAAATACTGCCTTCATCTATGGACCTACATAACCAAATTCAGCAACTTTTCTCAAATTATTGGCACAAATTCAATCAAATCCCTATCTGTCCCTGATAATAAATGACTTCAAAATCCCGACGAACGGACATTTTTTGCTATTTAGCTGGTAAGCAGTAAGAGTGTTATACAGTTCATTGATTGATATATGACAGGTAAGCTTGCACATTACAGAAAAAACTCTCCAATTAATAATTAATTCTATTGTCTTCTGTGACAATTTTAAGACTCCCAACCAATACGCTGGTTTAAATCTTTAATTATAATCATATATTTGTGTATTTCACTAAGGTGAGTGCAGAGACAAAAGGACCTCAAGGCTATTAAATGCTTGGGGTCTTTTTGTCTTTGTTGGTATTGAATATGGTCGATAATGACTAGTAATTTTGTACTAAAACGAGAATTTAGTTATAAATTTTTTAAAATATTAACAGTTGACTTTGTTGTTAATATGTAAAGATATTGACGAACGGTTGTAAATAACTGTCTAACGGTATTGTTTCTATATATGTATATCCGTTAATATGAATACATATATCCGGAATTATGAATATATATGGAAACAGTAAGTTTACAATACAAAAAGTTTTCGCTTCTTAACGCTTAGTAGCTGGTTACATTTCAACAAAATGTTTCTTCCGTATAAGATTAAGACCCGTTTCATTTTGGTATTTAAGCTCTCTGTAACATAGATTTTGGTTTTGTTCTTTATATCTAATAGGTCTATTTGGGAGTACACATTATGAATCGCAATTATAAAGTCATCTGGAACGACGCCCTACAATGTTTTACAGCCGTTGCTGAAAACGCTAAAGCAAATGGCAAGTCATCTAAGTCTAGCGTAAGTTCTAACGCTTCAAGTGCATCTGCTAACAAGCTGACAGCAGGTGCTTATAGCTTACGCCTTAGTGCATTACGTTCGGGGTTATTTGCGGTAGGTCTAACAGGTTTGGCAATCGGCATGTCTTCACAAGCCATTGCTGCAGTAGGGGTAAGCGGCGGTATAGGTAATGGTACAGCTGTTTCCAATTCCGAATGTACTAATGTCAGTCAAGCAAATTCAGGCACTAATAAAGAAAATATCGCTATTGGTTGCGCATCCTCTACTGATGATATTGGATATCAAATCGCTGATCGTGGCAATCCTTATTATACCAACAATGTGGCTAATGCCAGTACCGTTGATGCAAATGCTACCCAAGCTTATACACCAGAGAGAATGAACGCAGGCTCGGTCGCCATAGGTACGGGAGCACGCACTGAAGGTGCATTGGGATTAGCAATAGGTGAATATGCAAAAACCACTGGCACTGCTGGCGTTGCTATAGGTGTCGGCTCTTTATCCGAAGGCAATACTGCTTTAGCGATAGGACGACAATCTGTTGCTACAGGTAATTATTCGCAAGCCATGGGTAACGTTGCTGCCGCAACAGGCACAGGCTCGTTAGCTGTAGGTCATTCTGCAACTGCAACTGGATATCGTGGTATCGCTATTGGTTCTGCTGATATCGAAAATGCCTCTACAGTTTCTGGACAGCAAGGTGCTGCTTATCAATCTGTGCAGCAAACTAAAGCATCTGGTAGAGACTCTATTGCGCTTGGTAGCGGCGCACAAGCGACCACTGAGGGTTCAGTGGCGATTGGTACCAATTCGAATACCTTGGCTAATGCGAACAGTGTCACAAGCGCTACTATAAATGGCGTAACTTTTGGCAACTTTGCTGGGGCAACTAATATCGCAGCAGGTGATCAGGTATCTGTTGGCGCTGCGGGTCAAGAGCGTCAAGTGAAAAACGTTGCGGCGGGCAATGTAACGGCGACCAGCACTGATGCTATCAATGGCAGCCAGCTTTTCTCAGTTGCAGATACGTTGAACACAGATATTACTGATAATAGAAATAATATTACTAATAATACGACTAACATTACCAATAATACCACTAGCATCAATCAGGGTATTAACTTCGGAAATGGCGTTACAGCTAATAATTTTGTATTAGGTGCCACTATTGCCGTTACTGGTGATGGAAATATAACGCCAGTGACCACAGCCAATGGTGTGCAACTTCAATTGAACAGAGACTTAGCTTTAGACAGCGTCACTACTGGCAACACCCTTGTTAATAATGACGGTGTTATTCTGACTGGCGGTTCTAATCAAACTATTAGACTGAGCAACAATGGTCTAAACAATGGCGGTAACAAAATCACTAATGTTGCTAGAGCTACAGATGGCACAGATGCGGTTAACTTTGATCAATTAAATGAAGTCAGAAACAGTGCTGCTGCTAAAAGCACAGTTACGCAAGGCAAAAACATTGTTGTAACTTCAACCGCTAATGAAGATGGCTCAACTAATTATCAAGTGGCCACTGCAGATGAACTCGATGTTACTAGTGTTACCGCTGGTAATAGCACTCTAAACAATGAAGGTCTGGGTATTGATGATGGTACAGGTAATACAGCGACTGTGACCGCAAGTGGCACTACAGTAACCAATGCTGCTGGTGATTCAACTAGCTACGGTGCAAACGGCTTTACGGCTAGTGATAACGCTGGTAACAGTACTGTTGTTAATCAAACGGGCGTAAGCTTTACTAATAGCGATGGCGCTACTGGACCTAGTATTACTGCAGGTGGTATTAATGCAGGCGGTACCGTAATTACTAACGTTGCAAGTGGCGGCGATATCGCTACCAATGCCGCTAACATCGGTGATATACAAGCAGCTGCTGCTGGCTCTAGAACTGAAGTTGCTGCTGGTACTAACATCACTAATGTGGTTAAAACCACAGGTGAAAATGGACAAGATATCTATACCGTTAATGCGAATGGTGCCAGCGTTTCTGGTTCTAGTGCAGTGACCGTAACAGCTGGTAATAAAAATGCCGCTAACGTTACTGACTATGCTGTAGATCTCAGTCAGGCCAGTAAAGATAGCTTAGTGAAAGCAGATAGTGCCATGCAAACAGTCGTTACTCAGATTGATGGTAATAATGTCAAGACTGTTAACCAAGCAAACAATACGGCTAACTTTGTCACCGGAAATAACATTGTCCTGAGTAATGACAATGGTGGTATTAGAGTAGCTACTGCCGAAAATATAGTAGTGACTAGTATTAAAGCTGGCAATACGACGCTTGATAGCAATGGTCTGGATAATGGTGGCAATACAATTACTAATGTCGCCGCTGGTGTTAATCCTACTGATGCTGTAAACGTGAGTCAGCTTGATACTGTCGATAGAGCAATTAATGGTGAGCTTGTGACTATTGACAGAAACGTTAATAATTTAGGCTATAGAATTGGTGAGGTTGAAGACAATGCCAATGCTGGTATCTCAGCCGCGATGGCGATGTCATCATTGCCACAAGCTTACATCGCAGGTAAGTCGATGGTAGGTGGTGGTATTGCCTCATATAACGGCGAAAGCGCAGTTGCTATCGGTGTCTCAAGAGTCTCTGATAACGGTCGCTGGGTGATGAAAATAAATGGTACAGCCGATACTCAAGGTAATGCTGGCGGTGCTATCGGTGCAGGCTTCCATTTCTAATCCAATCAAACGCATTATGACAATGTCTGTACTCGGGCAGATATTGTCAAATCACTCATGACACATTAAGGAATAAAAAATGAACTTATCTATTTATCGCCACGGATTGTTGGCTACTGCTCTTTTATTTGCTGTAACTGGCTGTACTTGGCATGTCAGTCCGGGCGCTCAGCATGGCTCTGTTAATCCTGATGATTTGGTATTCCCTGATCAAAGTTCAGCATGGCAAAGAGAAGGCAAAATCGTTGAGCAAAATGATGTTGCCAAAATTAAAGTCGGTACTACTAAAAACGAGATTTACAAACTGATTGGTACTCCACACTTCCAAGAAGGCTTCAATGCTCGCGAATGGGATTATATCCTTAAATTCTATGATGCCAATCAAAATGTAGAAACTTGCCGTTATAAAGTCATTTTCGATGACAGTTATGAAGGTGTGCTTCGTAGAGATGAGTTTTTTGCAACTGAGACTTATTGGCAGCCTGCGTCATGTGCTAAGTATTCACAATTTACTAGATAGTTTGACTTAATAGTAAACGTTGAATAATAAAAAAAGAACAAGGCATCTAGTGTCTTGTTCTTTTTTTCTGAATATAGGGTAAGAAAATCTATTGTTTAAAAAATAGAGATTTATAAATAATTTTCTAAGCTTTAATTTTACTAAGCTCTGAAAACCAACATAAGAAAAGAGGCATCTATAACCATATTAAAGCTTATTTTCTGAAATGAAAATATCGTTGTGTTTAAATACTTCTTTCACCTATATATTTTTTCAATTTAACACCTTAAGTACCTGAGTAATAAGTCACTCTGTTATCACGTAAGAATCCAGCCAAGCCCAAGCTATAACGCTCGGCGACACGAACGGCGGTACTGGTAGGGGCGGACATACCAACTAACCAAGGTATACGACCACGAATGGATTTCTGCACCAGCTCGATTGATAAGCGTGAAGTCATAAGGACGCATTCAACCTCCGTCTTGTTGCGCAGTTGCCAGCCGATAAGTTTATCGAGCGCGTTGTGACGTCCTACATCTTCAAACAAATATAATTGTTGGTTATACATCGTTGCGGCGGCATGTACGGCACCTGTCAACTGATGTGTATGTTGCATGGCATCGACTTGTTGCCGTATTTCTAATAGATAGCTAAGGCTTGGAGTATTTGCTTTGACCTGTTGCATGTCTTGACGATAAGCACTCAAGTCGGGCAGTGCCTGCGTTAGTCCAGTGATACCACACATACCGCAACCTGTACGCCCTGCGAGCTGCCGCTTTTGTGCTTGGATACGCTGATGACAGCGTTGGTTTAGCACCAGCTCTACCACATAAATATCGTAATCTTGCAGTGATATTAAGCTTTGCTCAAATGCTTCAAATTCAAGACTTTCATTCATAGGGTTTTTTACATGCGAATCCTGCCCAAACGAATCTTGCGTAAACTTTTGATAACTTGCGATATCTGTAAGCTGGGTAACCTCCCAATCAAGCAGCTCATGACTGTGCTGAATTAAGCCTTCACTAAATAAGAATCCAACAGCTAAATATTCTAGCTGGTGAGGACTTGCCATCAATACCGCATAGTGAATACCGTTAATAACGATAGCAACCGCAGCTTCCACTGCTAAGCTAGCTGACTGGGAGTCAACTCTGATTTGATCAGTACTAGTCTGAGCAACACTGGTCCCAGCAATACTATGATGACCATACTTATCTGACGGATAATAATGCTTTTGCGCTAAATGATTACGCGCAAGTGGTGCCGCAGATAATTCTATAGTTTCTGAAATTTTATTTGCCAATTTATTATTTACTAAGAATTGATCGCTATATTTCGCGTCAGTTTCAGCATTGCTTTCAGCTATCATGATGGCTCGTTATATCTTATGGGCATTGACATAGTTATTACCGTTTTCCTTTTAAATATATTCATAACTCAATCATTATCTCACGCTTACTATGCAGGGTCGGCTATGCCAGCGTTTGCATCAACACGTTGCAGAACAACGGTCGTTGATTTATAAGCTGGTATGTGGGAGTCTGGCGCATGCGTGTCTAAATCAAATAAATCATTACACTCAGGGTAGTAAGTTGCGACGGCGTTGGATGCGATATCCATCTCAGTCAATACTAAAGGCCCTAATGTACGTGGTTTATCTGTGCCGTCTGTAATGTTTGAGCTATTTGAGCTGGCTTGACGCGATACCACAACATGGTCACCTTCTTGCCAACCTAAACGGCTCATCTCATCAGGATGCATAAATAGCACATCACGGCGATTGGTTTGGCGATAGCGGTCTTGATAACCAAATATCATAGTATTGAATTGGTCATGGCTACGGACACTGGTCAATTGCCAGATTTTTTGCTCATTATCTTGCGTGCTATCGATATTGTTATCTTCTCTCGCATTGTCTATAAGGGCTGAGGTTGTCTCTGCCATCTGTGCTGCCACATAAGTAATCGGATATTGTGGGACTTCAAATTGTGCTTTGCCACTGTCTGTATTCCACACGCGATGGCGCGCTGGATGATATAAATGAAAGCCACGCTCAGCCGCGCGAATACGCTCGTTAAAGTTCTCAAATCCATCAATCGCTTGTGCGACATAATCACGAATGATATCAAAGTCTTCACTCATTGCTTGCCAAGGGATAGATGAGTCAACGCCAAGCACGTGAGTAGCAATATCTGCCACAATCTGCGCTTCCGACTTTAACGTATCACTAACAGGTTTAAGGTTGCCTTGAGTAGGTACAATCTGACACATAGAATCTTCGATAGTGGCAAACTGCTCACCTTTAGCGGTGATTATGCGTTCGGTACGACCTAAGCAAGGTAAGATGAGGTTATTTGCGCCCGGATACAGCATGGTTTCATTCAGCTTAGTTCCTACAAAAATATTGAGCTGAGTCGTGGTCAAGGCTTGTTGAATGGCACTGCTATCAGGCGCGGCAACAGCATAATTACCGCCCATACTCATAAAGACTTTAAGCTTGCCGGCAATTAATGCCTTGGCACCAGCCACCACATCAAAACCGTCTTCTTGCGGCATTGGCCGCTCAAAAACGCGCTCAAGGCTATCAAGCAGAGCTTGACCGGGACGTTCATGAATGCCCATGGTGCGATCGCCTTGCACATTGGAGTGTCCACGCACTGGGGAAGCGCCTGCACCATCAATCCCAATCATACCCATCAATAGTAACAGGTTAGTAATCATCGCCACATTGTCATCACCTTGCACATGCTGGGTGATGCCCATACCCCAAGTACAAATCGTCGCTGGACTATTAGCAACCAGCTTTGCGATATTAATAATTTCTGTTTGAACAATACCGCAACCAAGCTCGATATCCACCCATGACTGTTCTGTCAGCCACTGTTTTAATGGCTCAAAACCTGACGTATGCGTCGCAATAAAATCGTTATTAATTTTATCGTTCTCAATCAGCCATTTTGCAATACCAGTCAACAGCGCAGTATCGCCACCGATTTGAATTTGAATGACATCGTCGACCATATCATCACTTTGACCTGCCGCCATATGCGTGGGCTTTTGCGGATTTCTAAATTTACTTAAGCCTTGTTCACGCATAGGATTTATCGAGATGATTCGACAGCCTTGCTCATGAGCATGGGCGAGCATTTCAAGCATGCGTGGGTGGTTAGTCGCAGGATTTTGACCAAACATTAATATCAGTTTGGCTTGCTCAAAATCTTCTAACATCACCGTCGCTTTGCCGACGCCCAGCTGTTTACCGAGCATCACTGAGGTTGGCTCGTGACACATGTTTGAGCAATCTGGTAAATTATTGGTACCAAAACAGCGCACAAACAATTGATACATAAAGGCTGGCTCATTAGTTACACGGCCCGAGGTATAAAATAGCGCCTCGTCTGGCGAATCAAGCTGTGCTAACTGCTCAGCGATACGCTTGTAAGCAGCTTCCCAAGAAATCGGTACATAGCGGTCTCGGGTCGCATCATAATATACGGGCTCTGATAAGCGCCCACTATGTTCAAGCTCGTAGCCAGACCATCCTTGTAGCTCGGTTACCGTATGCCGTGCAAAGAATTGTGCATCTGCCTTTTTTGACATGGTTTCACTAGCGATAACTTTAATGCCGTTTTCGCAGACATCAATCATCTTATGTGATTTATGATCTGGCCAAGCGCAGCCTGGACAATCGAATCCGCCTTTAGGCTGGTTGCTTTTTAGCACACTTAAACTACCACGCAAGAGAGTCTGATAATCCATCAATTTACGAGTAGAGGAAATCAGCGCAGGCCAACCGGCAGCAGGGTGGGAATAAACAGGAATTTTGCGCATAACAGACCTCAAAGGTAAATGGCAGCAAATAAGCTTTATATAACAACTATATAATGGCTAGCGAAAAGTTTGTAGAAGCATTAACTATAGATAACAAAAAACCTTCAAGAAAAGAGTGTTTTCTTGAAGGTTTATAATTTGATTGGCAACTAATACATCTCTTGCGAAAATAGCAGCCGTTGGGTTATTTAACTCAAAATCAAGCTGTCATCTTCAACTTTCTCACCGCGCGTTTGCTCAAACATATCAAGTAAGTCATGCACAGTCATATCTTTACGTATGTCACCAGCGACATCTAATACCACTTGTCCTTGATGCAGCATCACTGTACGCGTGCCATGCGCTAATGCTTGTTGCATTGAGTGCGTGACCATCATGGTAGTAAGTTCATTATCAGTCACAATTTTATCCGTTAGCTCTAAAACAAAAGCGGCAGTTTTAGGGTCAAGAGCAGCAGTATGCTCATCAAGCAATAAAATCTTAGAGGGTTGTAATGATGCCATCAGTAGGCTCACTGCTTGACGTTGCCCGCCAGATAATAACCCCATACGGTCGGTCAAACGATTTTCTAAGCCTAACTTTAGTACTGATAACTTTTCTCGAAACAAATCACGGTTATTCTGATTTAGTGCAAAGCTCAGACCGCGTTTACCACCGCGCTTATAGGCCAATGCCATATTTTCTTCAATGGTTAGCGCTTCACAGGTGCCAGCCATTGGATCTTGGAATACGCGGGCGACCCAATGAGCACGTTGATGCGCTGTTTTTTTGGTGACATCAATACCGTTTAATAAGATTGAGCCACTATCAACACGCGTAGTACCACTTACTGCGTTTAGAAAAGTTGATTTACCCGCGCCATTAGTACCAATAACAGTCACAAATTCGCCATCAGCGATGTTTAAATTAATACCACGGAGGGCAGGGTTTTCGATAGGCGTGCCCGGGTTAAAGGTCAACCGTAAATCTGTGGCTTGCATCATAATCGTTATTCCTTATTGTCTCTTCAAGCTTATTACAGTTTTTTACCGCCTGCTTTGACTGTCATTGAACGCGAACTTTACGAGATAAAAACTTAGTTTTTGCTTTTGGCAATACCAGTGCTAATACCACAAGTAGGGCAGTAATCAAGTTCAAATCTTGCGGGCCAAAGCCAATACTACGCAGCGTATCGCTCGATAGCGCGACCTGAATAAATAGCTTATATAGTACCGCACCAACGATTACAGCAAAGGTAATCAGCCAAATACGCTTGGCAGGGATGATGGTCTCCCCAATGATGACTGCTGCTAGACCAATGACAATCGTACCGATACCGATAGAGATATCTGCACCACCTTGGGTCTGTACGAACAGCGCGCCTGCTAGAGCAATTAGGCCGTTAGAGACGGCCATACCGATGATGGTCATCCAAGAGGTGTTAATGCCTTGCGCTTGGGCCATACGGAGGTTTGAACCAGTTGCACGCATGGATAAGCCAGTTTCAGTGCTATAAAACCAATCTAAGAATAGCTTGGCAAGCAATATGACCACACCAATGATAAGGCAACGCATCCAATAGCCATTTTCGTCATTGACCAAAGTGCTAAATACTGTGGTTTCACCTAACAACGGCAAGTTGGGCGCGCCCATGATGCGTAGGTTGACAGAATATAGCGCGACCATGACTAAGATGCTGGCAAGCAGTTGCAGGATGCCAAGTTTGACATGCAACCATGCAGTAACGATACCGGCGACTGAACCTGCTAGCATACCAAAAGCGCATGCCAACCATGGGTTGACACCAGCGACGATAGAGATGCCAGCGACGGCGCCACCTAATGGAAAACTACCATCAGCCGTCAAATCAGGAAAATCGAGCGTACGAAATGAGATGAGCACACCAAGTGCTACTAGGCCGTAAATTAGACCGCTTTCAAGCGCGCCAAAAAAAGCAATTAGAGACATAAGATATCAGTAAGTCATAACCAAGCGTTTAGTAAATAACATTCTATTTATTAATTCATAGAGTAAGTGGCTTATACCAGCGCGCTCTTATCTATAAACTTATAAGTCAATTTTAGCTAAACGGCTAAGCGGTGAATTTAACAGATTAAGCAATCTGCGGTTAGGGTAAACCAAAACATGTCACGATGAAAAGCTATCATAAGCTACCTTGGTTCAAAGCTTTGGTTCAAGATATCGCAAAATTTAGATGCTATGTTAAGTTAAGTGCTATGTAAATACTAAAGTTCTAAGCAAATACCTCAGTACTTATAAGTGCTTTATAAGTACTGAGCTAAATAAAAGCATTTAAACAACCTTTACTGCAACAATAGCTTTTTAAACAATAGCCTCTTAAATAAGAAGCCCAGCCTACTAATTCATAGCTGGGTTTCTTATGTTAAACATTTAGCTTCATCGCATAAAGGTAGCTGGCGGCTGACACGCAATCTATCAAACTCGGTATCTATATTATGATTGCTATGATGAGCCAACTATAAAAAAAGTGCGTTATTCTACCACTTCTTTTGCTTTATCGATAACCGCTTGTGGCAAAGTAATGCCTTGTTCTTTGGCATGGTTTGGACTAACGTATAGATCCAACATTTGCGGCGTATAGACAGGAATGGTGCCTGCTTTTTCGCCATTCAAAATACGTACAACGATTTTACCAGTTTCGCGGCCAAGATCGTAATAGTTTACGCCTAAGGCAGCAATGGCACCGCGCTCAACTGAACTGGTATCTGAGGCAATCAGTGGGATTTTGCTCTCTTTAGCGACTTGATATAGTGATTCGTAGGCCGATACGACGTTGTTATCGGTTGAGGTATAGATCATATCAACCTTACCTTCGAGGCTACGGGCGGCCATCGCAATATCAGTACTACGCTGGGCAGGCGCTTCGAGTACGTTGATACCTAGTGGTGTCAGTTTTTCTTTTAAGTTTTTCAAGATAATCGTTGAGTTGACTTCGCCTGGGCTATAAACATAACCGACATTTTTTAAGCTAGGAATGATTTGACGCATCAATTCAATTTGTGGCTCATAAGGTAGTGCATCAGAGCCACCAGTGACATTGGTGCCAGAGCCATCTAGTTTTGTGACTAGTTTGGCTGCGACTGGGTCAGTGACTGCTGAAAATACTAGTGGGATACTGCTAGTCGCAGCAGCTACTGACTGCGCTGATGGAGTGCCGATCGCGATGATAACGTCTGCATTGTCTGCAACGAATTGCTTGGCAATCTGTCCCGCCGTGGCAGTATTGCCCTGTGCACTTTGGAAGTTGACCGTTAAGTTTTCACCGTCTTTAAAGCCGGCATCATTTAGCTCATCGATGACACCTTTACGGACATCATCTAGCGCTGGATGTTCTACAATAGCAGTGATAGCGACCGTCTTCATAGCTACTGCGGCATCGCCAGTAGCAGCCACGTCAGTAGTGCTAGTATCTTGTGCTGACTGATTACAACCAGTCAAGATAGCAGTACAAACGCCGCCTAATAATAGCGCTTTACTAAAATTGAAATGACCAAAACGATTTTGATACAACATGGGTCTTACTCCTAAAATAATAGTGTGTCCATACACTATATAAATAATTAACGTGCTAATTGATAGCTTACTACTTTTTATTTGGTATCGACATCAGTATCAACGTTGATGGCATTTTTTAGTAAATCTGCTGGCAAGCTGACACCTTGCTCAGCGGCGTGCTTCGGACTTGCATACAAGGTTAATTTATTCATGACTTCAGGCTTAATGGTATTGACAGCCTCGCCATTTAACACGCGATAAACCATTTTTCCAGTGGTACGGCCAAAGTCATAATCGTTGACACCTAGCGCAGCAGTGGCACCGCGTCTTACACTAAACTCGTCCGAGGCAATGACTGGAATATCAAGCTCGTTAGCGGCACCTGCCATTGCTTCAAATCCTGACACAACGTTATTATCTAACGAGGTATAAATGACATCGACGCGACCAGCAAGACTACGAGTCGCCATTGCAACGTCAGTTGGGCGATTGGCTGTCACATCTAATATTTTAAGTCCACGCGCTGGTGCAAGTTTTTTAAGCTGATTGAGCACCACTACAGAGTTAATCTCACCTGGGCTATAGACGTAACCAATGGTTTTTGCATTGGGTACAATCTTTAAAATATTATCTAACTGCGGCTCAATAGGTAATTCACTGGATAAGCCTGTCACGTTAGATTGAATAGGTAAATTATTTTCATTAATAAGCTTCGCTGCGACAGGGTCTGAGATAGCAGTATAAATAACCGGAACCGTTTTAGTTGACGCCACAATTGACTGAGCAGATGGCGTTGAGATTGCTACGATGGCGTCTGGATTGTCTCCTGCAAACTGCTTGGCAATCTGTCCTGCTGTCGCTGTATTACCTTGGGCACTTTGGAAGTTGATAGTTAGATTTTGGCCTTCAACATAACCATTATCAGCCAGCTCATCAATGATACCGCGGCGCATCTCATCTAACGATGGGTGTTCAACGATTTGAGTAATGGCCAACGTTTTAGCGGGTTTGTCAGTATCAGCGGCTGCACTTTCATCAGTCGTTGCAGCAGTATCGGTAGAATTTGAGCAGCCAATTAATCCAAGGGTGGCGCTAATAGCAGCGCCATATAGGCTTAAGCGTAAAGTAGAAGCAATAGTCATTATTAGGTTAACTCATAAGTTATATCAATCGTAAAAACCAAGTTAACATTATCAGAATCGCTATGTCTACTCATGGTAGTACTTGCATTCGTCTTCGTTATATTTGGTTTTTAAAGATGATACTGGAAAATGCAGGTTAGCCGAGTCAATGCTATGTTGATGCCAAAATAGCAGGCTAACAATAAGGTAATCGTTCCGTCGATCATTATGTTCATATTATGACAGTAATGTAAGTTATCGCAATAAAAAATTAAGGCGTATTCGTCATAGCTGTGATTGAGTCATGTATTGATGGTTTTATTAACCTATATACTATAAAAAACGACATAAAAAAAGACGCCACTAAGGACATCTTTTTTTATGTCAATGCTGAATGGAGCAGTTAAGCTAAAGTATCACCAACCACGCAATCATCAGGCAGGGTAACAACTGTTAGACCTGTCTTTGGATCGCCAGTCGATAACACCATGCCTTCCGAGATACCAAATTTCATCTTACGTGGTGCAAGATTAGTGACGCAAATCACCTTTTTATTAAGTAATTGCTCAGGCTCATAAAATTTACGGATACCGCTAAACACATTGCGCGGCTTGTCTTCGCCAACGTCTAAGGTGAATTGCAGAAGCTTATCTGCGCCTTCGACATGGTTACACTCTAAGACGTGTGCGACTTTCATCTCAACTTTGGCAAAGTCTTCGATACCAATATAGTCAGCTTGCTCAGTACTTATATCAGTATCTGTTTCTGGTTGGATGTTTTTAGCGTCTGGTTTATTATCTTCGCTAGCAACTGGAGTAGCAGTTTGAGCTAATGACTCTTTTGACGCTTCAACCATCGCTGCAACGTCTTTTTCTTCGATACGCTGCATTAAAGGTTTAAATTTATTGATTTTATGACCAAGCAACCATTGGTTACGGCTAGCGAAACTCAAGTCATCAATGTTTAAAAATTCTTTGGCATTGGCAGTCAGCTCAGGTAATACTGGCGCTAGATAAACCATCAATTGACGGAAGATATTAATCGCAACCGAGCAAACGTCTTGAACTTCTTGCTCAGTGCCTTCTTGCTTGGCAAGCGACCATGGTTTTTTCTCGTCAATATACTCGTTGGCCTTATCTGCACATTGCATGATTAAACGCATAGCGCGCGAGAATTCGCGATTCTCATAAGCAGCAGCAATTTCATCACCAGTTTTGGTAATATCTTCTAGAAGCATTGACTCTACGCAAACGTCCGACAGCATACCGTCATATTTCTTCACTAAGAAACCAGCGCTACGACTGGCAATATTAACGACCTTACCAACCAAGTCAGAGTTGACCTTTTGCATAAAGTCTTCTAAATCAAGGTTAATGTCCTCGACTTTGTCAGACAGTTTGCTAGCAAAATAATAACGCAAGTATTCAGGGTGTAAATGATCAGCGTAAGTTTCGGCTTTAATAAAGGTGCCACGTGACTTACTCATTTTTTCACCATTAACCATCAAGAAGCCATGGGCAAAGACACCAGTCGGCGTACGGAATTCACTGCCGGCAAGCATGGCTGGCCAAAATAACGCATGGAAATAAACGATGTCTTTACCAATGAAATGATAAACCTCGGTCTTATGCTCGTTTTCTTGCATCCAATAACGGTCAAAATCAAGCGCTTTATCTGTACCTGCACGCTTATCACATAAGTTTTTAAAGCTTGCCATGTAACCGACTGGCGCATCTAGCCATACATAAAAATATTTGTCTGGCTCGTCGCTTGGGGTATCTGGAATTTGGAAACCAAAATATGGCGCATCGCGTGAGATATCCCAGCTGGTCAGGCCAGCGTCAAACCATTCTTGCAGTTTATTAGCAACCGATGTTTGCAAGCGATTATCACTACGCGTCCAATCCTTTAAGAATTGCTCAAACTCAGGTAAATCAAAGAAATAATGCTTAGAGGTTTTTAGGACAGGTGTGGCGTCAGACAACGTCGAGTAAGGATCTTTAAGATCTGTTGCATCATACGTTGTGCCGCACACTTCACAGTTATCGCCATATTGATCAAGCGCACCGCATTCAGGGCAAGTGCCTTTGACAAAACGATCCGCTAAAAACAATTGCTTTTCAGGATCAAATAATTGCTCAACGTCTTTGGTACTGATATGTCCAGCGCTATCAAGACGACGATAAATCAGCTCGGAAAAATGCTTATTTTCTTCTGAATGCGTGGAGTGATAATTGTCAAAGTTAATCAAAAATTTAGCAAAGTCCGCTTCATGCGAGGCTTTAACTGAGGCAATTTGCTCTTCTGGCGTGATGCCATTAGCTTCTGCTTTGAGCATGATCGCCGTACCATGTGCATCATCCGCGCAGACATAAGTGACCTGATGGCCTTGTGCCTTCATCGCACGCGCCCAAATATCAGTCTGAATATATTCTACAAGATGCCCCAAATGGATATAGCCATTGGCGTAGGGCAGCGCACTGGTTACTAGAATCTCACGCACTTTCATCACCTATACTTTATATAAACGGGTTGGTTATCAAACGTCGCAAGCAGTTTATGGCGAGCAGACGCGATACTATTAATATCAAACTATCAATACTAAAACTTCTAAAAATGAAAATTCAAAAAGTGCGCCTATGATACCGTAAATCGGTCAAATTTGTGACATTACCATACTAATTAATACAGTAATTAATGTGATAACCAATACGGTAACCAATATGGTAGTTAGCTCCGTATGGTACATAAATGGTCGCTCATTTATTAGATATAAATAATACGCCCTAGCTTTGCTCGTTATAAAGTTATTATTAAAAAACCCACCAAGCAATTTGCCAAGTGGGTTTTGAATTTACACATTAAAACTCATTCATATTCAAAGCTCAAGAAACCGCTTAAAGCTTAAACGGTTTCTAAAATGAGCCAAACATCGTCCCTAAGATGATAACAGCGACCACAGCGATGAGTGGAATAATCATCGTGACCATCGCAAGATTCAGGTATGACTGCTTATGGGTCAAGCCACAAATCGCAAACAACGTGATGACCGCGCCACTGTGTGGAAGAGTATCAAGCCCGCCCGCTGCCATAACCGCCACGCGGTGCATAAGCTCTGGATCAATACCAGCTGCGACCGCCATTCTCAGGTAATCTTCGCCCAACGTCGATAGAGCGATACTCAAACCACCTGATGATGAGCCCGTAATACCAGCAAGCGTGGTCATAGCAACGGCTTCTGAGATTAGTGGGTTATCAGGATTTAGGTTTAAGATACTGTCACGAATGATAAGGAAGCCTGCAAGTGAAGCGATAACCGCACCGTAGCCAACTTCCGATGCGGTGTTAAAAATCGGCAACATCGAATCATAAGTACCACGGTTGATGGTTTTTTGTAGATTGTTCCAATGACCGATACGCAGCAAAATCAAAACAATACAGGCAACGACTAACGAGATAATAATCGACCATAGACCGAGTGAGCCGGCGATATTTAAATCCGGAAACTGAGCTTGTAAGCTGCTAAAGTCTATCGAAGGGAAAATAGCATAAGTTAATAAAGCGTTTAAAGCGATGACTAATACCAGCGGAATCATAGCAACCGTAAAGGAGGTGTGATGAGTATTTAGCACTTCGGCTTCTTTTTTTGCTGCACCAACGCCGCCTACATCCTCTTCGTCATGCTGACCGTAGCCTTCACCTGCCGCATTGGCTTTTCTAGCCCGTGACTGTAGCCATAACCAACCACAAATAAACATGATAGTACCGCCGATAATACCTAGGATAGGCGCGGCAAATACGTTGGTATTATAATAAGGAATTGGAATGGCATTCTGAATGGCTGGCGTGCCCGGCAATGCGGTCATCGTAAAGGTAAATGAGCCTAAGGCAATCGCTGCTGGAATCAAGCGCTTAGGAATATCAGCGGCTTTGAATAAGTCTTTGGCGATTGGATAGATAGCAAACGCTACGACAAATAACGATACACCACCATAGGTTAAGATAGCACAGACTAAGATGACTGCTAGAATGGCTTTGCTGGCACCAAGCTTTTCGACCACGGTATTGGCAATTGCTGTCGCCGCTCCAGAGTCTGCCATCAAACGACCAAACAATGCACCTAACAAGAAAATAGGGAAGAATTTGAGTAAGAATCCACTCAAAGCACCCATAAAGACATCGGTATAGGCAGGAATACTACTTAAAAAATCCCCTGATAGGAATACAGCTAATATCGCCATAATCGGTGCCAAAATCAGCACTGAATAACCGCGATAAGCAAAGAACATTAATAGAAATAAAGTAATAACAATAGCAAGTGTGCTAAACATGATCGCCCTCCTTGGCAAAATTCAGTCAGCGATTATGCAGTGCTTGCTAGTAGAGGTCAACACAAGATATCAAATACTTAGTAATAGATTATATTTAGTATGCATCTGTACTGATATGATTATGACCTATAATATTTTTATTCACACTACCAATCGCAACCTCTATAATCTTAAAGTTATTCTCTAGTCGCTATGAGAATAATATGTTAAGTTAGCATAAGTATCGCATATATGATATATCGATATAAATTGTATTATTATGGTTGTACTTGTATTGAGTGCTATGGATAAACTACCATATTTAACAAGCAGTAATCTACTAACAATAAGTTTGAACCATAAACATTAAATCGACAAGGAATGTGGATATGTTTAGTGCTATTACCAATGCGAGCGTACAACTGGTAAATCGGTATTTACCATCCCCCTTTGTATTCTCTATTGTTTTAACGCTCATTGCTTTTGTCGTTGGACTCGCTATTACGGGCCAAAACGTAATAGCAATGGCAGGACATTGGGGCAATGGGCTGTGGTCACTACATAGCTTTGCCATGCAAATGGCGCTCATACTAGTGACAGGCTATGCGTTTGCTAGTGCGCCATTCATTCAGCGTCTACTGGATAATATTGCCAGTCGTATTCATTCCCCTTCGACCGCTATCATAGTATCAACCTTGGTGGGTCTGGTTGGTTCATGGATAAACTGGGGTTTTGGTCTAATTATTGGCGCTATCTTTGCCAAGTCACTCGCAAAAAAAGTAGCTAATGTCGATTACCCCTTATTGGTAGCGGCCGCATATTCAGGGTTTGTTATCTGGCATGGAGGCTTTTCAGGGTCGATACCGTTAACGTTAAGCTCAGGCGGTGACACCTTGCTCACGCTATCGGGCAATGCAATAACCGAAGCAGTGCCTTTATCACAAACCGTGTTTGCCGGATACAACTTGCTCATTGTCGGCTTATTAGTCGTAATCTTGCCTCTGTTAAATCGCTTTATGCACCCAAAAAATCCTACCGTTATTGACCCTAAGCTCATTAAAAAAGAAGCTTATGTGTCGCCTCGCCGAGATACCCCAGCGCAAAGATTAGATGACAGCCGTATTATCGCTGTCATTCTGCTGGCGTTAGCTTTGATGTACTATATTAGTGAGTTTGGCAGCAATGGTTTTAATCTAGGATTAAATATAGTTATTGGGCTATTCTTGTTTATAGGATTGTTATCGCATGGCACCCTAGAGCGTTACTATCGCGCAGTAAACTCAGGTATAGGCGGCATCACCGGCATTGTATTACTGTTTCCGTTTTACGGTGGCATCATGGGTATCATGACCGGAGCAAACGCTGACGGCATCTCTATTAGTACGCAAGTTACCGAATTCTTCGTCAATTCCGCTTCAGCAGACAGCTTTCCTATTTTTGCATTTCTAAGCGCAGGTTTGGTCAACGTCTTTGTACCATCGGGCGGCGGTCAGTTTGCTGTACAAGGGCCTGTCATGATACCTGCTGGTGTCGAGCTTGGTGTCAAACCAGCAGTCACGGCAATGGCGATTGCGTGGGGCGATGCGTGGACGAATATGATTCAGCCATTTTGGGCATTACCGTTATTAGGTATTGCCGGCTTAGATGCTCGAGCTATCATGGGCTACTGTCTGATAGTGCTTGCAGTATCAGGGGCAATTATTATGGGTGTGTTTTGGTTAGTGGTATAACTGGTATGGCGTGTAAATGAATACAGAAGGTAATAAAAACAACAAACTTAATGAAACGATTCAAAGGCAACAATAGAACGGATACATAATAAAGTTAAACCATTATTAATCTATGGGTTAATTAAAAAATCATAAACGATAATTATAGGAGACAACCATGAGTCAATCAAAAGTATATAGTAGTGCAGAAGAAGCGTTAAAAGGTATTGTAAGTGATGGTCAAACCCTCGCAATCGGCGGTTTTGGTCTGTGTGGTATTCCTGAAGCTTTAATCGAAGCATTGCGTGATAGCGGCGTTAAAGATTTAACCTGTATCAGTAATAACGCGGGTGTTGATGACTTTGGCTTAGGATTACTATTACAAACTCGTCAAATCAAAAAAATGATCTCATCTTATGTCGGTGAAAATAAAGAGTTTGAGCGTCAATACCTAGCTGGCGAGTTAGAAGTTGAATTGACCCCGCAAGGTACATTGGCTGAAAAGCTACGTTCGGGTGGCGCTGGTATTCCTGCGTTCTATACTGCAACTGGCGTCGGCACACTCGTCGCGGAAGGTAAAGAGACGCGTGATTTTGATGGTCGCACATATGTGCTTGAACATACATTGCGTGCTGATGTGTCATTAATCAAAGCGCAAAAAGCAGATAAATCGGGTAACTTAATGTTCAACAAAACCGCCCGTAACTTCAATCCAGACTGTGCAATGGCTGGCAAAATTACCATTGTCGAAGTAGAGGAAATCGTAGAGACTGGCACGTTCGATCCTGATGAAGTGCATCTGCCTGGTATCTTTGTGCAGCGTATTGTATTAAACAGCAACCCTGAAAAACGTATCGAAAAAACGACAACTAAAGCAGTTGAAAACGCTTAAATAAAGAGTCTGTCAAAATATTTTTTAACTTTTTAGATTAATGATAATAGAACATTGTAAAAAATAAGGAAATTACCATGGCATGGACAAGAGAGCAGATGGCGCAGCGCGCTGCGAAAGAATTACAAGACGGTTATTATGTGAACTTAGGAATTGGTCTACCAACTCTAGTGGCTAACTATATTCCTGAAGGCATGGATGTTTGGCTACAGTCAGAAAACGGTCTGTTAGGTATTGGTGAGTTTCCAACCGCTGAAAACGTAGATGCTGACTTGATTAATGCAGGTAAACAAACGGTGACAGCAGAGCCGGGTGCCAGTTATTTTGCTAGCTCAGAGTCATTTGCCATGATTCGTGGCGGTCATGTCAATTTGGCAATATTGGGCGCGATGGAAGTCTCGGAGCAGGGCGACCTTGCCAACTGGATGATTCCTAAAAAGATGGTCAAAGGCATGGGCGGTGCCATGGATCTAGTTGCAGGCGTGCAACGCGTGATTGTATTAATGGAACAAGTTAATAAACACGGCGATCCAAAAATTCTTGCCAATTGTGAGCTGCCATTAACCGGCAAAGGCGTAGTGGATCGTATCATCACTGAGCTTGCCGTATTAGATGTCACTAACAATGGTTTGAAGTTGGTTGAGCTTGCAGATGGCGTTAGCTTTGAAGAACTACAAGAAAAGACGCCAGTGAGCATTGCTCAATAAGCATGTTGCATACATATATCTTGCACAGGCATTAAAACAAGCTATTTGATAAAGGAATATAAAATATGGCGACTCAATTACAACAAGATTTGACAGGTAAGGTAGCTTTAGTCACAGGCTCTGCAAGTGGTATCGGACGTGATATCGCTGAGACTTATGCCAAAGCAGGGGCAGCGGTTGGTATTGCAGATATTAATCTTGAAGCGGCGCAGCAAACGGTCGATGCTATTGAGGCTGCTGGTGGACGCGCACTGGCGATTGCTATGGATGTGACATCAGAGGATGCCGTAAATGATGGCGTGCAACAGCTAGTTGATACTTTTGGCGGTATTGACATTCTCGTCTCCAATGCCGGTATTCAGATTATTGATCCGATTAATAAAATGGCATTTGATGATTGGAAAAAGATGCTCGCCATTCATTTAGATGGTGCATTTCTGACTACCAAAGCTGCCGTACAGCATATGTATAAAGACGATAAAGGTGGTACGGTCATTTATATGGGTTCAGTACACTCGCATGAAGCCTCACTTTACAAAGCACCTTATGTGACTGCTAAACACGGCTTGCTTGGATTGTGCCGTGTGTTAGCCAAAGAAGGCGCTGAGCACAATGTACGCTCACATGTGATTTGCCCAGGATTTGTTAAAACGCCGTTAGTCGAAAAACAAATCCCGCAACAAGCGGCAGAAAAAGGCATCAGTGAAGAGTCGGTGGTTAATGACATTATGCTGGTCAATACAGTCGATAAAGAATTTACCACCGTTGATGATATTGCTCAATTAGCGCTATTTTTAGCAGCGTTCCCAAGCAATGTGTTTACAGGGCAGTCTATCGTTGCCAGTCATGGTTGGTTTATGAATTAAACAGGTTTGATTGATATTTTATTAGTTTAGTATTCATTAGCTTGCTAATAAAAGACCAATCCATTAGCATCTAGTTTCTATTAATTTGAGCCAATAATATTGGCTCTTTTTTATGAGCTTTTGCTGCACCGTTTTGGGACGCACGGAGTAAAAATAATGAATAATAAAGATTTTGCCGAAACTTTTGCAGCGAAATTAGGCCGTGCCATCGAACAACAGCAATTCGAACAAGCGATTAATCAAGTACAAGATTTGCGACCTATTGATATCGCTGATGTGCTCGCACTCATGGAGTCCGAACTTGCTTGGCAGCTATTAGAGCGCTTATCTAATCGTTCTACCATTTTTTCTTATCTAGAACCTGATGTTCAGGTCGCTATGGCACATGAGTTTCCTCGAGATAGCATGGCGATATTAGTAGGGGAGATGCCCGCTGATGAACGCACCGATTTATATAAGCATCTAAATCAAGATCAGCGCGACGCTTTACTACCAGCACTAGCGCAAGCAAAGCGTGAAGATATTCGCAGACTATCTGCCTATGAGGAGCGCACTGCTGGCGCCTTAATGACGTCTGATTATGCTACTTTAGCTGCTCGGATGACAGTAACTGAGGCATTGGATGCGCTACGACTGGAAGCCCCCGATGCTGAGACCATCTACCATGCTTATGTGATTGATGATGAACGTAAGTTGTTAGGAGTTGTGTCGTTACGAGTACTAATTTTAGCGTCTCCTGAACAGTTAATTAATGACATTATGATGAGCACTGTGGTGTCTTGTAATGTGAACGACGATCAAGAGGACGTCGCCAAAGTAGTGGCTCGTTATGACTTGATTGCACTGCCAATTACTGATGACAGTGGTGCCTTGGTAGGCATTGTCACCCATGATGATGCGATGGATGTCGCTAGTGATGAGGCAACTGATGACTTTCATAAGTCAGGCGGTGTCACGACTATGGTTGGTAGGCTCAAAGATGTCAGCGTTAGAGTACTGTATCGTAAGCGCGTGTTTTGGCTGGTGTTTTTAGTATTTGGCAACTTGCTTTCGGGCTTTAGTATTGCCAATTTTGAAGAGGTAATTGCGGCCAACTTAGTGCTGGTGTTTTTCTTACCACTCCTAGTCGATAGTGGCGGTAACGCTGGTTCTCAGTCTGCCACCTTGATGGTGCGTGCGTTAGCGACGGGCGATGTGGTCATGCGAGATTGGCTCTCGCTATTGGGACGAGAAGCTGTAGTCGCGCTAATGCTAGGCGCTACTATGGCAGTTGCTATCTCTATCATTGGTTATGTGCGCGGCGATGCGGTAGTATCTTTGGTGCTCGCGCTTAGTATGATGTCCGTGGTTATGATTGGCTGTGTGATTGGAATGAGCTTACCTTTTGTATTAAATAAAATAGGTCTTGACCCTGCCACTGCGAGCGCACCTTTAATAACCTCAGTATGTGATGCCTCAGGCGTGCTGATTTACCTGTTTATTGCTTCTCAGTTTTTATCTATATAACTTTAATGATAGTCAATTTAATTCAGAAATACACAACGCTGCTGGGATATTTTATTTTAAAAACTAAGTCGTGTAGCCTCTGTCAGTGCCATGGTCGAATGTTAAACACTCCCTAGTCGCACGCCAAAAAGTTTTATACCTTTTTTTATTTTGAACTGACTATATATAATAGCTTATTAGTAAATAATCGTAAGCGCCAGTAAGATGGTAGCCAGCAGCTAAAATATAGAAGAATTTCATTGCAGTCTTTTTATTAATAACAACTATTAATATTATAGTTTTTTTAATATTCTCAATTCAGATACACTGATTATCTTAAGAGTATTTACTATTAAATTCTTAAAAGTCATGTCATCAAACCTATTCATATAGAAGTAAAGGTAGCTATGTTCAACTTTATAAAAAAAATAACGTCAGAAAAACCTGAAACTCCGCAACAGCAGGCAGAGCGTGATAGTGCTGTGGATAAAGTATTGCTTGGCTATGAAGTAGGTACTATTAGTATTGCCACTATGGTAACGGGGCTGGAACGTGATGGCGACCAATTAACCTTAGACTTACGTTTACCAGCAGATACTGATCCTGAAATTATTCAGCAAGAGCTTGGGCGACTGCTGCATCCGCACGGTATCAAAACCATTCATATGAATGTACGTCTATCAGCGGCAGCTAAGGGCGCAGGCTCAAGCTTACCGAAGCAAATGCCAAAGACGACGGATGCCATGGCTAAGCAAGCCAAGCCTACCGCACAATCCAATACAGACAGCGAACCACCGATTACTAAAGCTGCACCAACACAAGCGTCACTAGCGCCGCATCCGCGTATTCGTCATATTATCGTAGTCGCGTCAGGTAAAGGCGGTGTGGGTAAATCAACTACGACCGTTAATATTGCCTTAGCATTACAAAAGCTAGGCAACCGTGTTGGCGTACTCGATGCTGATATTTATGGCCCTAGTATGCCAACGATGCTAGGCGTCGCCGATGTAAGGCCGCAACTAGAAAATGAGCAGTTCGTTCCTGTCGATGCGCATGGCATGGCGATGTTATCGATTGGTAGCTTGCTCGATGGTGATAATACACCTGTCGCTTGGCGTGGGCCAAAAGCCACTGGCGCGCTGATGCAGCTGTATAACCAAACCAATTGGCCGCAGCTAGATTATTTAGTGATTGATATGCCGCCAGGTACGGGTGATATTCAACTAACGCTAGCACAGCGTATTCCAGTCACTGGCGCAGTGATTGTCACGACGCCTCAGCATATTGCACTACTTGATGCGCAAAAGGGCGTTGAGATGTTTAACAAAACTAATATTCCGGTACTTGGTGTAGTTGAAAACATGGCATTGCATACTTGTAGCAACTGTAACCATACCGAAGCTATCTTTGGTACTGGTGGTGGCGAGTTTATCGCTGAGCAATATCAGGTACCGCTGTTAGGGCAGTTGCCACTTGCCAGTGGTATTCGTGCCCAAGTGGATAAAGGCGAACCAAGCGTACTCGCTGATGATGAATTTGCGCCGTATTATCTGAGTATTGCTAAGAATATCGAAGCCAATATTAATAAATTCGCTAAGCCTATCGATGATAAGCGTATTTTTTGATGGTTCTTAATGGTATTGAAATAGCCTGAACGGTTAACCTGTAAAGTGCTTGTATTTTAAAAAGGAAGTATTGTGAGCTTATCTATCTATCAAAGTCATTTAGATAATATTCCCAAACAGTATAAGTTCCTAAAATTATTGCGCCCTCCGATATATGTGATTGAACTCTCAAACAATCAATTGATTGGCGTTTGCTACTATAAAGATGGTAGTAGCAAACGTCATCAGGTTAAAGCTGACTTTAGCAACCGCCGGATGGTGATTGCTGATTTTAATAAGTTTTCAAAGGCTCTCGCTGACCTGTTAATTAAGTTTCCTAGACACTTTTTATGGATGAGTGTAATGGCATCAACGAATGTGACAGAAACGTTAGTTGATGGGTGGACCAGCATTGAAGTTAAGGTAATAACGGAAGCATTTTTTGTGGCTTCTGCACAGGCAAAAAGAAGAGTTTTACACACCACAGTCAGCTATCAAGGAAAGATAGTCTCTTTTAATAAATAGTCACTCTAAGCAAATAGTCTCTTTAAAAAACCAGTACCTTTAGAAAAATTTGGCTAGGATGCCTTGACGATGTATCAAAATCGCAACGAACAAGATCAGCAACACTTATCCACCAGCTTGCGACCAGTTGCTCTTGACGAGCTTATTCAAAATGGTCAGCCTACCTTTGGCGTCTTTGCTCACGTCAAGAGTATCAACTATCTTGACTATTATAGTTATCTTATCTCACAAAAGTCCTTACCCAATTGGCGCAAAGCGCTCAAAGCCAACCAATTTTGCTTTATCCAAATTATTCAGCCTCCTTATCGAGTCTGTTTAGCACTGGCGACCATTAAGCTTGCGACTAGTGCCTTCGTCTATCTTTATAACGATGAGACTGATGAGTTAGAGGTTGATGAAGCGCTACAACCTTTGACTCGCCAAACACATTTAACAGGTGATTGCTATCAAGGGCAGATTGCGTTTGTTCATGCAAAGCTGACAGTTACTTTAGATTTTACGCCCGCGCAAGTTATCGTTGCGCTAGACAGTCAAAACCTTGCACTCCATGCAACCTTAGCAAGGCAGTCGCAGCCACTCGCTGTCTGTACACCAACGGGCAGGCGAGGCTGGACGTTCACTCAAAAAGAACCTTTGACAGCCATATCTGGGCATTTACTCATTAAAGGCAAGTCAAAGTTTAACGTTAATGCTTCTAATATTCCTGATTCTAAAGCCAAGCAAATAGACTTTACTAATACCACCATTGCCAATCTAGATTGGACACTTGGTTATATGCGTCACAAGACCAATTGGTTTTGGACGTGTATTAATAGCTATTTACCAGATGGTCGTCATTTTGCATTGAACTTATCGATGGGCGTTAATGAGACAGGAGCCAGTGAAAATGCGTGCTGGCTTGATGGACAGATATCTTACTTGCCGCCCGTGATGTTTATACGTAAAGATTTGGACGCATCAGCGCAGAATATTTGGAGTGTCTATCATCAAAACTTAGGTTGGAGCAATGTCGACATTGATTTAACCTTTACGCTTATTACTGTCTATAAGAAGACGGATAACTTTGGTGTGCTTGCCAGTATCTTTGAGCAATGGATTGGACTATATAGTGGTGAAATACGCTTAGGAAACGAGGTGATTAGAATTGATAAGATGATAGGGCTGGCAGAAGATCATTTTGCCAAATGGTGAATCATGATAGGTAATAAGTCCGTTAATATCGTTATGGATTTTAAAGTCGCCACTGCTCTATAAATTAAGCCGCCAATTCCGTATAATCGTCGCTATTAAATATTTGCTAAGGAAGAACAATGTCTATCAAGTCTGACCGCTGGATTCGTAAAATGGCTGAAGAGTATGGCATGATTGAGCCATATGAACCGGGTCAAGTACGCTTTAATGATGCAGGCGAACGCTTGGTTAGTTACGGCACCTCAAGCTATGGTTATGACGTACGCTGTGCGCCTGAGTTTAAAGTATTTACCAACGTGCATTCAGTAGTGGTTGATCCTAAAAACTTCGATGAAAAAAGCTTTATCGATATTGTAGGTGATGAGTGCATCATTCCACCCAACTCATTTGCATTGGCACGTACGATGGAGTATTTCCGCATTCCACGTGATGTATTGACGATTTGCCTTGGTAAATCAACTTATGCACGCTGCGGTATTATCGTCAACGTGACGCCACTTGAGCCTGAGTGGGAAGGGCACGTGACTTTAGAGTTTAGTAATACCACTAATTTGCCAGCACGTATTTATGCAGGTGAAGGCGTGGCACAGATGCTATTCTTCCAAAGTGATGCTGATGATGTCTGCGAGACCAGTTATAAAGACCGTGGCGGTAAATATCAAGGTCAAAGAGGTGTTACATTACCAAGAACCTAATACGGTCTTTAGGGATGCAAGCCCTTTGAACCGGCAACAAAAAAGCTGGGCGTATCTAATACGCTCAGCTTTTTTATGTCTCAGTGTTTATTAACTTAAGCTTTATTATTTTAAGACTTTTAAACCTGCTTTGTTATCACGTTTTGGCTTAGGAGTGACAGTAGGACTCTTCTTAGCAGCAACTTCTGATTCGTCCTCAGGCTTATAGTTTTCATATTCACTAGGATCAAAGAACATACCCTGTGAGTTTTCTTTTGCATAAATACCCATCACAGCAATAAGCGGTACCCAAATCTCTTGCGATACCCCACCGAAGCGTGCACTGAAATGGATGTATTCATTTTCCATACTCATGTTGCCTGTAGCACGGCTAGCGATATTTAGCACGATACGACCATCTTGGACGTGTTCGGTTGGTATTTGTACATTCTCAGCAGTGGCATCTACCATTAGATACGGTGTCAGGGCATTGTCTTCTATCCATTCGTATAATGCACGCACCATATAGGGGCGGGTTGGGGTAATAGACGTGGTTTCGCTCATCTGATGATTTCCTATATTTAATGGTCTTTAATGATTAAAAAATACCTTGTTCAGCTTTTCATTAACGGATAAAACATCAATGAAATTTGCTTATCTTTTATTTTATTAGCTTGTATTGGACTAATTTCCATTTTAATCAAGCTGTCTGCAGTCGTCTAATTAGCGAACGCTTTTTTTAAAGCTCTCACGCTCAAAGAGTCGTGTTTGATAGTCAAACAATGGACGACTGATAGCTCGAGGTAGTTCGATACCCATCTCTTCAAGACGCCATAACAAGGGCGCTAACAGCACATCGCACCAGCCAAATTCATCTGCCATAAAATAAGACTTATGAGCGAACAGTGGGGATAGGGTAATCAATGAATCAGCCAACTGTTTTTTTGCCACGGCAGCTTGGGCTTTATTAAAGCTATCTGGATGCATGAGCAGTCGTTTACCAAGTACCAGCCAATCACGCTGGATACGCCATGCTAACTGTCGAAATTGTGCCCGCTCTTGCGGGGTATCAGGCAGCAGTTTGTTTGCGTGATAACGTTCCTCAAGATACTCAAAGATAACGTTAATCTCATATAGCGAGATTTCACGTTGTTGTAAGACAGGCAAAGTATGATAAGGGTTTAGCTCGGTCAGGTCTTCAGGGCGCTCAGAATGTAAGCGTGATAAATAGTAAGCGAGCTTCTTTTCTTCAAGTAATAGGCGTACCACATGACTGTCGTAGCCATCATCAGCATATAAAATTAGCTGACTACTTGGAATGTCATTCGCATCAATCATGAAAGCCTAATGTTAATAGTTAAGGCTGCCATCGTAAACAAAGTTGCCTCGTTTATCAAGGTAGTAAGCGTAAACTATATCGAGTATCGGTACTAATAGTGCTTAATACAAAAGTATTAGAATATTCCTTAATGCAAAACAAAAAAAGAGGCACTACCGAAGTAATGCCTCTTTTTATAAATAAATATAGAATTTACATATCACATTCAATTGTTTGATTATTTTACGTCTTTCCAAAACTCTTTGTTTAGTAGATAAACAGGAATCAATAAGACGAGCAAAAATAGAATAACGAACATGCCGATGACCTGACGATCATGACGAACAGGTTCGCCCATCCATGCCATGAAGTTAACTAAATCACCAACTTCGCTTTCAAACTCTTCTTTACTTAAATCTTCTTGTAGATTATGCAGTACATGAGGCATAGCTGCATTCGCCAACACTAAGTTGTTAGCACCCCAAGGACGACTTGGGTCCTCATAGAATGATAACAAGTAAGTATAAACCCAGTCGTCACCGCGTAATCTGGTCTCAAGCGATAAGTCTGGTGGTGCTGCCCCAAACCATGATGCTTGAATCTCAGGATCAATTTCAGCATCAATATGATCACCAATTTGATCAGTGGTCACCATCAAATACTTTTCGACCAGCTCAGGTGGTATCTCTAAGTCTTTCGCTATACGTGAATGACGAACGTACTTCGCTGAGTGACAACCTGCGCAGTAGTTCATGAACATCTTAGCACCGTTCTGTAACGAACCCTTATTGGTAAAATCAATTGGGGCTGTGCTACAAGCTAAATGTTCTTCGACACCTTCGGCATTAGTGAACGTACCGCATCCACTACCTGCGGCCAGTGCAGTACCAGCAGTCAGGGTTAATGCCGCACCTAAGCCCAAACCAGTTAAGGATTTTGTTAGCGTGTTCATTAGTGACCTCCGGTAACGCGTTCTGGTGGCTGTTTACACTTCTCAATGGCAGTGTAAATCGGCATCAATAAGAAAAACAAGAAATACAATATAGTAAATATACGAGCCATTAATGTCGCTGTTGGCGTCGTTGGCGTCGCACCTAAATAGCCAAGTACCAAAAAGCTAATTGCAAAGATGGTTAGAGCAATTTTAGATAAAATACCTTTGTAACGTATCGAACGTACAGGAGATCTATCAAGCCATGGTATTAGGAACAACACTGCAATCGCAGCACCCATCGCTATAACACCACCAAGCTTATCAGGAACCGCACGTAAGATGGCATAGAAAGGAGTGTAGTACCATACTGGCGCAATATGTGCAGGCGTTTTTAGTGAGTTAGCTGCTTCAAAGTTTGGTGGCTCAAGGAAGAAACCGCCGCCTTCTGGGAAGAAGAATACCACTGCAAAGAAGCAAATAAAGAACACTACAATACCAACCATATCGTGTACGGTGTAGTAAGGATGGAACTCAATACCATCTAATGGTATGCCGTTTTTATCTTTGAGCTTTTTGATGTCGATACCATCTGGATTGTTTGAACCCACATGATGCAAAGCCACTAAATGCATAAATACTAAACCGACCAATACTAGTGGAATAGCAACTACATGTAAGGCAAAGAAACGGTTTAGAGTAATACCTGAGATAATATAATCACCGCGTACCCATTCAGCAAGACCGTCACCAATAACTGGTAGCGCAGCAGGAAGATTCAAAATAACCTGTGCACCCCAAAATGACATGTTGCCCCACGGTAGTAGATAACCGAAGAAGCCTTCTGCCATCAAGGCTAAGTAGATGCCCATACCGATAAGCCAAATAAGCTCACGTGGTTTCTGATATGAACCATAGAGCAAGGCTCTAAACATATGCAAATAGACTACTACAAAGAATGCTGATGCCCCAGTCGAGTGCATATAGCGAATAAGCCAGCCGCCTTTGACGTCACGCATGATGTATTCAACAGACGCAAATGCTCCTTCGGCACTTGGGTTGTACATCATCGTAAGCCAAATCCCAGTGACCAATTGGTTGACCAATACCACCATTGATAAAACGCCGAAGAAGTACCAAAAGTTAAAGTTCTTCGGTGCATAATATTTGGACATGTGGTATTCATAGGTTTCAGTCGCCGGAAAGCGCGCGTCTACCCAATGCATTAACTTTTTACCCATACTCATATTAAGCCTCCCCAACCGTCAAGATGGTACCATCCATACTATATTCTGGGATGGGTAAGTTAAGCGGTGCCGGAACGCCACTATAGACGCGACCCGCTAGGTCATACTTAGACCCGTGACAAGGACAGAAAAATCCACCGTACCAGTCATTACCACCTAAGTCAGCAGCACCAACATCAGGACGGTAATTTGGTGCACAGCCTAAATGCGTACACACGCCTTCTACAACCAATACACTTGGTTCTAAAGAACGAGTAGGATTCGTACAGTATTCAGGTTGTAGTGATGCACTAGAATCAGGGTCAGATAATAATGGCTTTACTGATTCAAGCGTACCTAACATGTCTTCAGTGCGTTTGACTACAAAGATAGGTTTGCCGCGATATTTTACGACAATCATTTGTCCTTCTTCGATAGAACCGATATCTTGGGTAACTGCAGCGCCTGCAGCTTCTGCTTTAGCACTTGGATACCAAGAACGAACAAAAGGTGTCGCCACAGCAGCTACCCCAGCTGCACCAATCGCGGCAGTCGAGGCAATAAGAACTCTACGGCGTTGTACATTAACGCCTTCGGCATGGCTCATTAATACTTCCTCCAGGTGAATGAAATGGGATTATCCCACACTGGGTTTGTGACTTAGAAATTTACAATACCAATATATAAGCCACGTTAGCTGTGCCTAATTTTGCTAATTGTTGCTATTCTAAGCTATTTTGGTCATAAAATAAATTATTGTGTCAAAAATAAAACTACTCTGACAGCACATCTTTTCTAGCTGTAACCTTACTAAAAAGTTACAGCCAGTCTAAAACTAACATTTCATTATATTAAAATATGATTTTAACAATTACCCTAGAATCAATAAGGATATTCAAAGACCGAGAATGATACTTGAAATTACGGTAATGTTCACTAACTTTCCATACATTTACTACTATTTGTCTCATTAAGACATATTCAAGATAACTGACAACTATTTGTCTGTTTTTTGCCTAACAATACTATATTGATTGTCTTTATCATTTTGATTGGCTAACCAAAAGCACTTCAATCATTTTCAAGGGCTTCCCAACGTTCAAGCTTATTCATCATTTCATCTTCAATGACTAACAGTCGCTCGCTTGCAACAGTTGCCGCCTCGAAGTCTTGAATGAACCATGAACCATCAGCCAATTTTTCTTGTAGCTGAATTTGCTCTTGTTCAAGAGCGGCAATCTCTTTTGGTAGATTATCAAGTTCGCGCTGATCATTATAGTTCAGCTTTTTTGCCGCTTTATTGGGCTTGGCTACTGCTGTCGACTTATTAGGAGACTTACTATTTTCAGCACCTTTGTTAGTAGACTTAACTGCATTGGCTGCTTGTGCGCGATTCTTCTGTATCAGATATTCTTGGTAGCCACCGACATATTCTTTAACGATACCTTTGCCATCTTCATCTTGGTCAAACACCCAAGTAGAAGTGACTACGTTATCCATAAATGAGCGGTCATGGCTAATCAAAAGAATGGTACCGTTAAAACTACTGACGGACTCTTCTAACAGCTCAAGGGTGGCCATGTCCAAGTCGTTGGTTGGCTCATCAAGTACCAGGATATTAGCAGGTTTTAGCAGCTGTTTGGCGAGTAACACACGGTTACGCTCACCACCAGATAGGGCTTTAACTGGGGTACGTGCACGTTCTGGAGCAAATAAGAAATCTTGTAAATAGCTCATGATATGCGTCTTACGTCCACCAACCTCGATGAAATCTGAGCCTTCTGACACGTTTTGAGCAACAGTAGCTTCAAGGTCTAACTGATCTCGAAGCTGATCGAAAAATGCGATTTTTAAATTCGTGCCTAGCTCAACGCTACCACTTTTGGTCACTTCGTCATCAGACATATCGAGTAGGGCTTTGATAAGTGTGGTTTTACCTGCGCCATTCGGCCCTATGATACCGATCTTGTCGCCACGCATAATAGTAGTGGTGAAATTATCGACCAATACATTGCCGTTGTACTCAAGATGTAGATCTTTAACCTTACAGACCAGCTTGCCGCTTTTTTCACCTTCGCCCATCGTAATATTAACGTTACCGACTTGCTCGCGGCGGTCGCTACGTTCTTCACGGAGCGCTTTTAGTTCACGTACGCGGCCTTCGTTACGGGTACGACGCGCTTTAATGCCTTGGCGAATCCAAACTTCTTCTTGTGCTAGCTTTTTATCGAAGTTTGCGTTATTTTTTTCTTCTGCTAATAGCTGTTGCTCTTTGAGCTCTTGGTAACGTGCATAACCTGTTGCACCTTGAGTGACGTCATAGCTCGTTAATTGACCACGATCAAGCTCCACAATACGAGTAGAAAGCTTATCAACGAATGCTCTATCATGGGTGACAAACAGCAGGGTCAGGCCTTGCCAATCGAGCAAGAAACGCTCTAACCATTCAATACTATCAACGTCCAAATGGTTGGTTGGCTCATCAAGTAATAGCATATCAGGCTTCGTTACTAATGCACGTGCAAGCAGTACACGACGCTTACGACCACCGGATAGAGATGATAAGTCATCTTCAGGGTCAAGTCCCATAGTAGTGATCAGACGAGTTGCTTCGCGTTCTAGATCCCAACCGTGAACGGCATCAATATCATGCTGCAACGTTGCCATACGCTCACAAGCATCCATATCACCATCTGCACATAGATTAGTCTGCTGGTTGTATTTAATCAATAGGTCAGCGGTACGACGACTTCCACCCATGACGATGTCTAATATTCTACCGCTAGTCTCAGGTACGTCCTGCTCAAGCATTGCTACGCTTGCACTACCGTTAATGATGACCTCACCACTATCAGGCTGCAATGAGCCGTTGATTAGTTTAAATAAAGTAGATTTACCTTCGCCATTGCGGCCGATCAAACAGACGCGCTCGCCTTCGTTGATGCTAAAGTCAATGCCATCGAGAACAGGAGCAACGCCAAAGGCGAGATGGATATTTTTTAAATGTATCAGTGCCATAAATTATCTTAAGCTTATATATAGTGGTGAAAGTGATGATTGAACGATAGTGATATAAAGGATGTTGCTAAATTGTCAGCAGTATAACATGCTGCCACACGACTTTAGCGTGAGCAAAGATTTTTTATCATGTCTATTATGGTTAAAGTACGAATATAAATGAGGTAATTTTCACTTTAGCACTATCATCTTATTAGTAACAATCATCATGACTAACCCCTCGTTAACTATAAATGACCTATAATATGAGACCTATACTATAAATAGTCATGACATTGAGAAAAGTATGAATACCGCATTAGAAAATACAGAAGACAGTACAAGCCAAAAAGATAGGATATCAGACCATTCTGAGCTATACACACAAATGGTTGAACTACAAATGAGTATGGCTCATCTTGAATTAACAATAGAGCGTCTTGATGAAGTGGTTACTCGCCAAGACAAACATATTCATACACTGCAGCGTCAGCTAAAGCTGGTATACAAGCAAGTGGAAAGTCAAAGTGCTGACGATGGTATTGCGCCCTTTGATGTAATAGCAGATAGACCGCCACATTATTAAATTTGAGGAAATTACCTATTATTTATCTTGGTTTTTGGTAACTTTTTAATTAACTCAACTATATCTCTATAAATAGATATACCTATTATTCTGTGACCAAACGGTCATAAACGAGAAATAATATATATTTTTTGTTGTCTTAACGTTCAAAAGACATTAACATCCTTCACCGAGGATACCACCTGCATAATGATGATTATCAGGAAGGTATGACAATGAGGACGTTTGGAGAAATATAATGGGCCCTAATTTTCATTTAAAAACACTTGTAGTAGCTATTGCAGCCTTTTCTGTTGCTAGTATAGGTAACGCCGCTGGTCTTGATCGCTCAGGGCAAGATATCACTGCATTCTTACAAGACGGCCTGTACGCAGAAGCCAGTTATACTTATATTGATGCTAAAGTTAGTGGGCATGATAATGCTTATATCGGTGATGATAACAACGGTTATCAACAAGATAAAAAAATTGATGACATCGCTGAGTCATATGACTTTTTCCGTTATGGTGTAAAAGCGGATATTAACGATACTTTTAGCGTTGGTATTTTATATGATGAGCCTTTTGGTGCAGCCGCTGACTATAGTGGTGATAATAATTTTGTTGCAAAAGGTGATACAAGTGCGACTATTAACTCTGTTTCTAGCGGAAAATTTGCCAATGTGACCGAAGCATTAGGTGCACAAGCTTTTTTACAAGGTGAAATTGATCGTACAACAGATCCAGAATTGAAAGCAGCTCTGACAAAACAAAAAAGAGAGGTAGATGTTGCTTTAGGTGCTACCCAAGCAGAACTTAATAGTAAAGGTGAAGGTACTAACGTTGAAGTACGCAGTGAAAGTATTACTGGTATTTTAGGTATGAACTTTGGTGTCAATAAAAACTTCCAAGTCTATGGTGGTCCCGTTGCACAGCAAATCCAAGCTGATGTAAAGCTACGCGGTCTTGCCTATGGTCCTGCTACGGGCTATACCGCTCATCTTAGTTCTGGTAAAGATTATGGCTGGTTAGCTGGATTATCATATAGCAAACCAGAAATTGCCTTAAAAGCAGCATTGACTTATCGTTCTGAGATTGACCACAGCATACCTATCCATGAGCAGTATCCAGCAGTTGGTCTTGAAATGGGTAGTAGCATCGATATTACTACCCCTGAATCTGTGAACTTTGATTTCCAAACTGGTGTTAACCCAACGACACTAGCCACTGCAAAAGTACGCTATGTACCATGGAGCGATTTTAATATCGTACCACCATTATATACAGCAGTTAGTAAAGCCAGATATCCTGATGGTCTACCGCTAGTCAGCTATGATGATGATCAATGGGTTGTCGAGCTTGGTTTAGCCAAACGTCTAACGCCAGCATTAGCGGTTATAGGTAATATCGGTTGGGATAGTGGTGCTGGTAATCCGGTAACGTCATTAGGTCCTATCGAAGGCTACTATAGTGCAGGCCTTGGTGCTAAATATAACGTTACTGAGAACTGGGCAGTTTCAGCAGGTGGCAAATATTTATGGTTCGGTAATGCAAAAGGCAAAACCCCAACTCAAAACATCGTTAGCAACTTTGAAGATAATGACGGTTACATACTGGGTGTTAAAGTCTCTTATCAAGCTCAATAATCTGAGTATATTCAGACTTATACTGACGTAAAAGTTCTTAACTGCATTTCTATTATTTTAAGCTATAAAAAAGCGATCCATAAGGGGTCGCTTTTTTTGTAGATAAATCTAAGTAAAAAAGGTAAATAAAGAAATCCTGCTGTTAGCATATTATTGATATTAAGAAGTCGATTTAATAGAGCTAGATTTATATATAACCCTTAGCTACGATTGATTAAAGATATGGTTATAATTAAGAACTGTCCAGTCATATTAGAGAAATAAAGCACTTTAAGTGTTGTCTTAGTGTGAGAAAGCCATTACTATTCAAATTAGGAGACCGTTTAAATAACGAGCATAACGTGGTAAATATTATCACTGGCTAATTATGGTAACGGTAAAACAACGAGGATGTTTGGAGATACACAATGCGCAATACTTTTCACTTGAAAACACTCGCGGTAGCAATCGCAACAATTTCTGTAGCTAGTTTATCTAATGCTGCTGGTCTTGATCGTTCTGGTCAAGATGTCACCGCATTCTTCCAAGATGGTACTTATGCTGAGGCTGTTTATACTTATATTGATGCTGATGTCAGTGGTAAAGATAGTGCTAACGTTATACCTACTAGTAATACTTATGTCGAAGGCGGTGATACTGGCGATATTGCTGAATCTTATGATTTCTTCCGTTATGGCGTAAAAGCTGATATTAATGATACTTTTAGTGTAGGTGTTATATACGATGAGCCGTTTGGTGCCGCTGCTGAATACACTGAGGGCAACTTTGTAGCTCAGGATGGAGACAACCGTGAGGCTACTATTACGGCTATTTCTGGAGGTGCTATTGGTCCAGGTTCACCGCTTGGAGTTACTAGTTTTGCTCAGGCACAAGGTACAGTCACTGCTCTTCAAGGTATATTGGCACAGGGTGGTACTTTGACGCCACAGCAGCAAGGTGCATTGGCAGCGTTGGCTCCAGCAGTTGGTATTGTAAATGGAGAGTTTAGTACGGCTGGTGAAAATACTAACGTTGAAGTACGTAGTGAAAACTTAACGGCTTTACTAGGGGCTAAATTTGGCGCCAATAAAGAATTCCAAGTGTATGGTGGTCCAGTCGCTCAGCGTATTCAAGCTCAAGTGAAGTTACGTGGATTGGCTTATGGTCCTGCTACTGGTTACACATCAAACAGCAATCCTGATATGGATTATGGTTGGATCGCTGGTATGTCATATAGCAAACCTGAAATTGCTTTAAAAGCGGCGTTGACTTATCGTTCTGAGATTGATCATGATATACAGATATCTGAGACTTATCCTCTAGCAGGAACGTTAGCAGGTAATCCAGCTGCTGCTACTCAAAGCAGTACTTACGAGATTACTACTCCCGAATCAGTAAACTTTGATTTTCAAACAGGTATCAACCCAACGACTTTAGCAACAGCAAAAGTACGCTGGGTACCTTGGAGTGATTTTGTAATTACACCACCACTATATAACCAAGTTAGTCAGCGTAGTTATGGTCCTGATGGTTTAAATTTGGTCGAGTATGAGGATGACCAATGGCAGGTAGAATTGGGTCTGGCTAAGCGTTTAGCACCAGCACTTGCTGTGAGTGGTACAGTTGGCTGGGATAGCGGAGCTGGTGATCCAACGACTTCACTAGGTCCTATCGATGGCTATTACAGTGTTGGTCTTGGTGCTAAGTACAACGTCACTGAAAACTGGGCAGTCTCAGCGGGTGGCAAATACCTATGGTTCGGTGATGCACAAGGTCAATTGCCAAGTGAAAAAATCGTTGCTGATTTCCAAGATAATGATGGATACATTGTTGGTGTGAAGCTTTCTTATCAAGATTACTAATAATTTCTTTATTTGCTAGTAACTGACTTTCAAAAAAATAAAAAAGCGATCCATGATGGGTCGCTTTTTTATTATTTTAATTAAGAGAAAGATAAAGGGTATGAGTGTTATAGCAGGTTTAAGGCAATGTAAATCGCGTAGATTCAGTCTCTCATTGTAAACTTGGAGGTAGCGACAATAAGGGTTATAAGTTTAGCTGATAAAAGCTTTTTTGCTTGCTGTGAGTAAGCCTATCATAGGCTGGGTAAACTCATCATAGCTACACTATATCTGTGATTAAAATGAATTGACTATAGTTACACTCATTTTCCCTGCTACTCAAATTGATGACACGCCCTAAATGATCGCTGAGCTAATGCAGATATAAATCATCAGACAGTAAAAAAAGCCAATAAAAAACCCTCGCTACCATGATAGTAACGAGAGTTGTGATAACAACAAAATATGTCGATAGCTTACTTATCTAAGTTAAGTTCCATTTCTTCAAACTTCGCAATAACAGAAGGTTTAGGACCGCCAGTAGCCATACTGACTACGACGATAGCAATCGTACTTAATATAAAGCCTGGGACAATCGCGAATAACCAGCTACCAAGTTCAGTACCGTCAGCTAGAGTGAAGCCACCATAAATCCATAGGATAACGGTCAACGCACCAACGACCATGCCTGCAACAGCACCGTTACGGTTCATACCTTTCCACATTAGACTAATAATAACTAGTGGTCCAAATGCCGCACCAAAACCTGCCCAAGCATTAGACACTAGCTTTAGTACCGAGCTGTCCGGATCAGATGCGAGTAAGATTGATACCACAGCTACAGCGACTACTGATAGTCGGCCGACCAATACTTGGCGAGCTTCTGGTGCATCTTTATCAAAGAATAACTTATAGACATCTTTAGTTAGCGAGCTTGATACTACTAACAGCTGTGATGAGATAGTACTCATGATGGCTGCTAAGATAGCTGCTAATAAGAAGCCCGATACTAGGGGATGGAATAAAAACTGTGTAAACACTAGAAAGATAGTTTCAGGATCATCTAGGGTCATTGCTGTTTTTTGTACATAAGCACGACCAGCAAAACCAGTCATCAATGCACCAATCAAGCTCACAACCATCCAGCTCATACCGATATTACGTGCGGTTGGTACATCTTTAACCGAACGTATTGCCATAAAACGCACAATGATATGTGGTTGACCGAAATAGCCAAGACCCCATGCCATCAAAGAGATAATACCAATCACACTCATGCCACTAGTAATATCTAGCAGGCTTGGATCAATGTTTCTTACTGCTGTAGTAGTCGCCGATATACCACCAAGATCGGTGAAAGCAACGACAGGTACAATCACCATCGCAAATAGCATGATGATACCTTGCACAAAGTCAGTCATTGAGACCGCTAAGAAACCACCAAATAAGGTGTAAGCGACAACAACGCCAGCGGTAACCCAAAGACCAGTACTATAAGATAGGTTAAGTGAGCTTTCAAAAAGCTTACCGCCACCCACTAAGCTTGCAGCAGTATAGACGGTGAAAAATAAGATAATAACCACTGCTGATATGACACGTAGCATGTGCGACTTGTCTTCGAAGCGGTTAGCGAAATAGTCAGGTAGAGTAATTGCGTTATCAGCGACCTCGGTATAAACGCGAAGACGCGGCGCGACAATGATGTAGTTGAGCAGGGCGCCAAGTGTTAAACCAAGTGCAATCCAAACACTAACGACCCCATCAGCATACATGTAACCGGGCAGGCCAAGTAATAACCAACCTGACATGTCTGATGCACCTGCTGACAAAGCAGTTACTGCTGGGCCCAAGCTACGCCCACCAAGCATGTAGCCTTCAGTGTCATTTGCTTGTTTAAAGTAGGCATAGATGCCAATCCCAATCATTACCAAAAAATAGGCACCAAGCGATATTAGTACACCACTAGAAATTCCATTCATAGAAACTGTCCTTAACCAACTGTATTGGTTTTAATTATATTTAACTATAAAGTCTTATGATTAAAATACGATCTACAAAGACAAGAAAAGCCATTAAGTAGAACAAAATGGCTTTTTGCTTATAGTCAGTATTCACTTCTAGTTTTATATGATTGATGCTGTTTTCACCTATAACTTATTAAGTTATCAATAATCAATTAAATTACCTAATGTTAGTAGTTCTAACTGATCATCACGGACAAAATCAATCATTTAAAACTGTCAATTCTGCAATTTGGCTATATCTCTTATACAGAATATAACATGCAGAAGTCAGCAAAAATTAAACATAAAGCACCATTGTTAAACGTTATTACTGATGGTAGTTAAATCATCTATCTACTTATCATAGATAGATGATTGGCAAAAAAAAATAGCTACATTTGCCATCATACCTTACCCAAACCATTCAGTAAGTGAGTATCAGTGTTGTTATGGTAACTATATGTTATAAAAGTAAACCTGTGCGTATTATAACGTATAGAGATTATAATTGCGAACAGCGCCTATGCATATAGACTTCGAACTATTGATTAGATTCATGTCACGAATTGATCTGCTATCTTTACTGTCAGCTATACCTATTATCAGTCAATAGGCGCAAGCAATTCTAATAAAGCTTCAACGCTACTAGAACGCGTTAGTTTGGGATTAATGACCACCCCTAAATATCGTTGTAGTTCGATATTATCAGCCATATTGATACGTTCTAGATCTTGGCTGATAAGGGTTTGCGGCAATACCGACCAGCCAAGTCCAACGGATACCAACATGCGAATAGACTCAAGTGGATTTGTACTCATGGTCGCATAGGGTTTTAGATTATGTTTGGCGAACTCTGCTAGAGTAATTTGACTGGTAAAGGTGTTAGCAGAAGGTAAAATAGCAGGGTAATGTGCCAATTGCTCTAAGGTTACATTGGTTTTCGTCGCTAAAGGCGATAGTGCACCTGTCATAAAATATAGTGGGTCTGACCATAGGGTATGATAGGTGAGGCGCTTATCATAGACAGGCGGTAGTGTTAAAAAAGCCAGAGATAAATTGCCATCAAGGACGGCTTTATGCGCTTCTTCTGAGTCTACGAAATGAACTTCAAGCTGCACCGCAGGATAACTCTGGATAAAATCCTTTAACACTGGAGCAAGATGATGCAAGCCAATATGATGACTGGTACCAATGACTAATTTGCCAGAAACGATTTGCTTAGAATGTTGCAGGTTTATCTTAAAATTCTCGTAATCTTCTAGCCAGCGCTTCGCATGCGGTAGCATTTCACTGGCTGCTTGAGTCGGTACAATACCCCGACCTACGGTATCAAATAAGGTAATTTTAAACTCATCTTCTAGATTTTTGATGCGTTTGCTAACAGCAGGCTGGGTAATAAACAGCTTCTCTGCTGCGCCTGATATGCTACCTGTTTGCATAACGGTCACAAACGTCGTCAAATTAGTGGTATTCAAACCGATGTCCTTAGCTTGGATATAAGCTATAAATAAAAGTTGGCTTGCCTATTCATAATGTATTAGAAATAAAAGTTTGTGAATAGATAAAAATCATCAATTATTATTATAGAATTAGGCTGCTATAATCACAAGACATTGGGACACTTTTTGACATTTTTATTCTGATGGCTTTATAAATTACTGTTTCAGTAAAGAGCAATAAGTATAAGAACAAATAGGTAACCCTAAGAATTTGCAATAATTAACTCTCTATTTATGAAGTATAGGCAGAGATAAATACATAATAAGTAATTGGCAATTAATAAAGGATAGCAATATGGCTGGTCATACGTTATACGACAAACTCTGGAATGCTCATGAAGTCACAAAGCGTGATGATGGTTCGAGCTTGATTTATATTGACCGCCATCTATTGCATGAAGTGACTAGTCCGCAAGCATTTGAAGGCTTAGAGCTTGCCAATCGCGCTCCTTGGCGACTCTCGGCCAACATTGCCAGCCCTGATCATAACGTACCGACAGTGAGTAAAGAGCGTCTTGAGGGTGTGGCTGGTATCAAAGATAAAGTCTCACGCTTGCAGGTGGTTACTCTAGATGATAACTGCGCTAAGTTTGATATTGCTGAGTTCACCATTAATGATGCTCGTCAAGGCATCTTGCATGTGGTTGGTCCTGAACAAGGTCTGGTGCTTCCAGGTATGACAGTCGTATGTGGTGATTCGCATACGGCAACTCATGGTGCACTTGGTTGTCTTGCGCATGGTATCGGAACTTCTGAGGTTGAGCATGTACTTGCAACCCAGTGTTTAATTACCAAAAAAATGAAAAACATGCAAATTCGGGTCAATGGTAAGCTTGGCACTGGCGTAACCTCAAAAGATGTGGTACTTGCCATTATTGCGCAGATTGGTACAGCTGGTGGCAATGGCCACGCAATTGAGTTTGCAGGGCAAGTGTTTGAAGATATGAGCATGGAAGGGCGCATGACTGTCTGTAATATGGCAATTGAAGCTGGCGCACGCGTGGGCATGGTAGCTGTAGATGACATAACGATTGATTATGTTAAAGGTCGTCCTTACGCACCAACGGATAAGCAGTGGGAACAAGCAGAAGCTTACTGGCGTACACTATATTCAGACGATGATGCAGTATTTGATACAGTTATTGAAATCGACGGTAGTCAAATTGCACCGCAAGTATCTTGGGGCACCTCACCTGAAATGGTCGTTGACATTACTCAGTCGGTACCAACCCCTGATCAAGCGGCTGATGAGTCGCAGCAAGAAGGCTGGTTACGCGCTTATACGTATATGGGCTTGCAAGCAGGGCAGCCAATCACTGATATTCAGCTTGATCGTATCTTTATTGGTTCTTGTACCAACTCACGTATCGAAGATTTGCGTGATGCAGCGGCAGTGATTAAAGGTCGTAAAGTTGCAAATACGATTAAAGAAGCTATCGTGGTGGCAGGATCTGGGCAAGTAAAACTGCAAGCAGAAGCAGAAGGTTTGGATACCTTGTTTACCGATGCAGGTTTTGAATGGCGTGAGCCGGGTTGTTCAATGTGCCTTGCGATGAATGCCGATAAGCTTGAGCCAGAAGAGCATTGTGCATCAACGTCCAACCGTAACTTTGAAGGTCGTCAAGGCACTGGTGGACGCACGCATTTGGTGAGTCCTGCGATGGCCGCTGCCGCCGCATTGGCTGGTCACTTTGTGGATGTGCGTACGTTTTAGTTGCTATATGCTAGTGTAATGCGCGTCAATTCTCTATGGATACGTGCATAGCGTTGCTTTTAATCGCCACTCAGTAGCGCCAATTAAAACAGCCACTTACTTCTAAATAAGAAATGTCATTTATAGGAAATTTTTATGCAAGCTTATAATACTCAAACAGGTATCGTTTGCCCACTTGATCGCGCAAACGTCGATACCGACCAAATTATCGCAAAACAGTTTTTGAAATCTATTAAACGTACCGGCTTTGGCGTCAATTTATTTGATGATTGGCGTTATCTTGATGAAGGCTATCCGGGCCAAGACAATAGCACACGCGTTATTAACCCAGACTTTGTCTTAAATAAGCCACGTTATCAAGGCGCAATTATTTTACTGTCACGCAGAAACTTTGGTTGCGGTTCTAGCCGTGAGCATGCGCCTTGGGCATTATCTGAATATGGCTTTCGTACGGTTATTGCCCCAAGTTTTGCAGATATTTTTTATAACAACTGCTTTAAGAATGGCATGCTACCTATTGTTTTAGATGAAGCAATTGTCGATAAGTTGATGAAAGAGACTTTGGAAAATGAAGGCTATGAGCTAACTGCAGACTTGGAGCGACAAGTCGTTATCAATTCAGTAGGACAAGAATATCCATTTGAAATTGATGAGTTTCGCAAGCATTGTTTGTTGAATGGTCTAGATGATATTGGTCTTACTCTGCAGCAGAGCGATGCCATTAAGGATTATGAAAATAAAATGATGCAACAGACGCCTTGGATATTTAATGAAGTCAAGGCATAAGCAACGAATCTTATTGGGCACTTAGCTGCAGCATTTAATAAAAGTAGATTGGTCAATAATACAACGTTGAGTTATGGTAACAAAATGGCTAGAATGAAAGGTAATTTGTTATCACTATGAAATAGTAGCCGTCATTATGAATAAAAAACGTATTGTTGTATTTACAAGTGCAGCTGTCGCAACAAGCTTGCTACTGTCAGGTTGTCAATTATTGACGGGCTACCAGCAAATAGATAAAGCAGAAAATGCTGAGAGATGGGCAGGTAAGATTGAGCCTATTGCTGGTGAAGTAAACATTGCCTGTGCAGGAACCTATCATTGTGAAATCATGCAAATCGACCAAACTTTAGTCATTGCGCCAGATACCCACAAACCAGTAGATCCTGCCATGCTGAGTGTTGAGCAAGTGGACTACGATAATATTGTTAACTCTAAATCAAGCAACATAATAGCACCGCTAAAGAGCCAAAAGTCTGTCAAGATCGTACCTTTATCCGCGTCTGGCATGCCTGGTATGACTAACTATTATGCACGGGTCAAGCCTGCAAAGCGTGAAGTGCATATAAACTTTTATCCCGAAAATAATATCGGTTATGTTGAACGCTTTGCGATGATTCATGAGTTTGTACAGCCAGATACTTATCTGTTACGTGCTTATCGCAAAAAATCCAATCAAGATACAGGCAGTTTGTTAGACACCGCTTCACCTAATCCTTTATGTATTGATCTTATCCAAGGCGATAGCATTAAGCGCCAGTTTTGCAAACAGATGAATACTGAAAGTCAGGGGGAGTTTGTAGAAAATAGCGTTATAAACCAAACAACAAAATCAAAGGCTAAGGTTTAGTATTGTATCATTTGAATAATTAATTTAGTGTCATATCTCACTAACATGAATCAAATCAAGCAATACTTTGCTCTTGTCTTTTTCCACTTTACCTACCAACAAGGATTAGTATGGCAACGATTTTAACATTAGCTGGTGATGGCATTGGTCCTGAGATTATGACCCAAGCCATTAATGTACTGCAAGCCGTCAATAAAAAATTTACGCTAGATTTGAATCTTGAGTCTGGATTGATTGGAGGTGCAGCTGTTGATGTAACTGGTGAGCCTTTACCAGAGGAAACGCTTAGTCGTGCACGTGCAGCCGACGCAGTGTTATTGGGAGCAGTTGGTGGTCCTAAGTGGGATGCTATAGAGCGCAGTAAACGTCCTGAACGTGGTCTGCTTAAAATTCGTGGTGAGCTTGGTTTATTCGCCAACTTGCGTGTCGCGAAACTTTATCCGCAGCTGGCTAATGCTTCTAGTATAAAACCTGAGATTATCTCAGGTTTAGATTTGCTCATTGTCCGTGAGCTAACGGGTGGTATTTATTTTGGTGAGCCACGTGGTATTCGTACTCTAGAGAATGGTGAGCAGCAAGGCTATAACACTATGGTGTATAGCACTAGTGAGATTCAACGTATTGGCAAGGTCGCTTTTGAGTTGGCAAAAACGCGTGCACAAGCAGCAGGTACTGCAGCCAAAGTCTGCTCAGTAGACAAAGCGAATGTGCTAGAGGTTACTGAGCTGTGGAAGCAGACGATGATTGAGATGCAACAAGCGGATTATAATGATGTGGCGTTATCGCACATGTATGCTGACAATGCATGTATGCAACTGATTAAAGATCCTAAGCAGTTCGATGTCATGGTGACGGGTAACATGTTCGGCGATATCTTATCTGACGAAGCGGCTATGCTGACAGGATCTATTGGTATGCTGCCATCAGCTAGCCTTGATGAAAACGGCAAGGGTATGTATGAGCCTTGTCATGGCTCAGCACCTGACATTGCTGGACAAGATAAAGCCAATCCATTAGCCACGATACTTTCTGTCGCCATGATGCTGCGCTATACTTTTAAACAAGAACCAGCAGCACAAGCGATTGAACAGGCAGTCAGTGACGTCCTTGATGATGGCCTGCGTACGCTTGATATTCTAGATAGTAGTGAGGCGGGGCTAATCCAAGTTGGTTGCAAGCAAATGGGTGAGGCGGTATTAGCGAAGCTAGTATAAACCCACATTATTTGGAAACTAGACGGATACAGTTGAAGCTGACTATATCGGTTAGATTATAAATAATTTATATACATGCTAAAGTCGAATAAAGCCCACAAGCTGTCTAGCAGTTTGTGGGTTTTTTATGATCGAATAAATATTCGGCATAATAATCTATTGGGTTTTTTGCACTGTGTTATGGGAAAATTTCTGACATATAGTCCATTTTTAACATAGAAACTATAAGATTAGATGTTTGTTAACATAAAACTGTTACATCAGAAAATGGTCCTGTGACATCATTATCTCTTTTAAAATAGTATGTAGAAATATACTTTTATAAAGAATAAAATTAGAAACAAATTAGTAATGATTTCGCTAAATGTTATTGTCAAAAACAAAAATAAGATAGTGATCTTAATATTTCATTAATAATCAGTTGAGGAATGAAGCATGCATCAAATAACAAAAATTAATTCTGCTATAGCGGCATTAGGGTTATCTGCCGTATTATTTATAAATCCAAGTATTGCTGCAAATACTAATACTAATACTAATACTAATACTATTAGTACTGCCAATAAGGTTGCTAGTACTGATGCTAGTCCGGTCACCAATGGTGTCAGCCAAAATCTTACTGAGAATAGTAAGACTGCGAATTCGCTGAATAAGCTGCTACCTACTATCAAATACACAACGAATAATCTGCCAAAGTTTGCTCAGAAGGTTAATAGTTCCAGCTGGAAAAAAGGCGCAAACGTAAGTCGTAGTATGAGCACTAAGCTTCAGGCTTTGCTGAATTGGAATCAAAGTAGTGTCGGACCTGTGGATGGCTATTGGGGTAAGAACTCCATCAAAGCCATGCAAGCGTTTCAAAAGTCTCGTGGTCTGAAGGTGACGAATAATCTCAACGAAGAAACATGGCAAGCTTTAACTAAAAATAATAAGCTCATGTCACAACCTGTATTGGTTAGCTACAAGCTAAGTGATGCTGATGTAAATTTAAAAACCACCACTATTCCTGCTGGTGCAGAAGCCAAAGCTAAGCTTGAAGGTATGTACTACGAAAGCGTTATCGAAGCCTTAGCAGAAAAATTCCATATGAGTGAAAAGTATCTTAAAGAACTCAATCCAAACGCCAAGTTTAATGCCGGAGAGGGTATCACTGTTTATAATCCTGGCAATCCAAACACTAAGCCCGTAAGTCGAGTAGTGGCTGACAAAACAACTGAAACTTTATATGCTTATGATGAGCAGAATAATTTGGTTGCTAGTTATCCAACTACAGTAGGTAGCACGGCAACACCATCGCCATCAGGCAAACATACCGTTGAAGTCAAAGTGCATGAACCTAACTACACTTATACTGGAGATGATGGCAGTCAAATTATTATCCCTCCTGGCCCTAATAATCCAGTAGGTGTGGTATGGATAGGGCTTAGTAAACCCTCATATGGTATTCATGGCTCGCCAGATCCAGCGCGCATTAGCAGACAAGCATCGTCAGGCTGTATAAGATTGACCAATTGGGACGCTTTAGCATTATTAGGTACAATCAAAAATGATGCGACGGTAGAGTTCAAGTAATACCACTTTTAAATAATGAGCTAAATCTATCAGTGATGCGTAAAAATTACTAGCCGTAACGCTTACGCATCTCTTTATCATTAACTTCAATTTTTGAAAATGAGATGAAGATTTTGCAATGATTTAAATATAGGCAAATGATTAGCCCTAGGAATTGCTAACGTTACAAAATGAAAACCCAGACATAAAAATACCGCTGAAGATTAGCGGTATTTTTTTATGCAAAATTAAGTAAAACAACGAGACGTTGCAAGAATAGGGACGTTGCAGAAATAGAGATATTGCAAAAATAATGTTAATTATTAAACGAGCTGCTATTTGTAGATAGTTATCTGCTGTAAGTCATAGCAATGGACAGTTTGTCGTTTTTGTTATTATTGTTATGGAGACCATTCAGTTTTGTATATCAACCAAATAACTAGTCCATTCAATAACCAGTTTAATAACTTAAAATCGAATAACTGTCGTCTTAGGAACAAGACATTATAAAAAAATTAGTTTTTGCCGCGATAAGTAATGCGACCTTTAGTTAGGTCATAAGGTGTCATTTCCACTTTAACTTTATCACCAGTTAAAATGCGAATATAGTGTTTACGCATCTTTCCTGAGATATGAGCAATAATCTCGTGTCCGTTTTCTAAACGAACTTTAAACAAAGTATTTGGAAGGGTGTCGATAACTTCACCTTCAAATTCAATAATATCGTCTTTGGCCATAATTTGTATCAATCAATGAAAAATAAGCCGATATTATACGTAAGTTTCAATATTAAAGCAACAAAACATTGTTTTTACTTGACACTGTGTAAGTGTTATGTATATTCGCCAATCCTAGCTAGGGCGTGTCTTCAATCTGAACAAGTGAACCTCTAATGGGCTAAAAATGGCTATATTTTCGTCACTCTTTGAAAATTTCTAGACAGTATGTTCATATTCTCTGCGAAATCTTCTTTGATTGACAAAAATCTATCTCATTTTTATCATCATTATCAAAATGAGGACACGCCCTATTTTCAGTCAGGCAGGTTGAGCCAAAGTGGGGTAAGAGGGGCCTGTGGCATCAGCTGCTGGTAGTGCTCAGGATAATAAGCGTTAATAAAATATAGGCCGTCACCGGATGCAGTAGGTGGAGCGATGGTGCGGTCTTTTTTTTCTAAAATAGATAAGAAGTCTGTAGGCTCAAGCTCATGTCTTCCAATCGCATATAAAGTACCCATTAGGTTACGTACCATATGATGTAAAAAACCATTCGCCTGAATGTCAAAAACGATAAATGCGCCATGGGCGAAAAGCTTGGCATGGCTGACAGTACGTATGGGCTGATTAGATTGGCAAGCTGCAGCACGATAGCTACTAAAATCATGAGTCCCAGCAATATCAGCCGCTGCAAGCTGCATCGCCGCTAAATCTAGAGGTTCGTGAATATGGGTGACTTGATGATTGAGTATGGCAGGACGTGCAGCTTGATTGAGTGTAATGTAACGATAACGTCGAGCAATAGCGCCAAAACGGGCATGAAAGTCTGCTGGCATAGGTTGGACCCAGCGTAGGGCAATATCATCAGGCAATAGGCTGTTAACACCGCGTAGCCAATTATGAGTCGGGCGGTAAGCGTGGGTGATAAAATGCGCAATCATATTGCTGGCATGGACGCCAGCATCAGTACGACCTGCCGCGACCACTTCAACAGATTCATTGGCAACAGTACTAATGGCTTTCTCTAGCGCCTCTTGTACTCCAAGCACCTCTTTTTGACGTTGCCAGCCCCGATAATTAGTTCCTAAAAATTCGATGGCAATGGCCAAGTTATAAGTAGGGTTGTCTTGTTTTTCAGCTTCCATTGGTCTCTCAACTTCCATTAATCTCTTAATTTCTCTAGTAGGCGTAGTGTTCGGGGCAGGTGCTTGTCGTTTTACTTGGTAATATTGTTCAACGATTTTTTCTTATTGCTGTTCCTGACTGATTGACAGTATATGTCCAGCGTTGTCTTCTTCGTGCAGGTGTGTCATAGCGTAGCAATAGCCATAACAATCGCGCATAGATAGCAGGAATGGTTAAGCGCCCACCAGCAATGACATGGTAATCATATTGCCAACTACCCGCAGCATAACTGTCGCTGACCCCGCCAAATGGACATTGGCTAGCGCATACCACCATATGACCATGCTCGTACGAACGTTGCAATGCTTCGGCTAAATCTTTGGAGTGAGGAACATTGCCAGCGCCGAAACCTAATAATATTATCCCGCATGGTGGCTGGGTCAATAGCGCTTCTAGCTGCGTACTCAAGATATCAGGAATATTAGGCAGACAATATATCGCATGGATATTCGCTTGTTCTGCACGGGTTTGAATATCATTCTTAACAGCTATTTGGTCATCAAGCCAATGTTGACGGCGCGTGTCTGGTAGCTGCTTTATATAACTGTTATTTGGGTAGCCAGCACGAGTATGACCGGTAAAAGCCATAAAATCATGACTATGAATTTTTTGTACTGTTTGTGCGGGCCATGACTCACCGCCAAAGCTTATCTTAACGCCAGACTCTCCAGCAGCAGCTAGACGTAAAGACTCGCTGAGATTATTCCATGCATCACTATTTGCATCTACCGTATAGGTCGGTAATACATCGCTATCTAACAATGGGCGCATACTACCAGTGACCACCAAACACATATCCGTGCCTGCAAATGCCTCCGCTAGAAACGCGCCAAGATAACTTAAAGTATCTGTACCTGTGATTAGTACAAACTGACGTTGACCTTGTGCATAGGCATCTAATAACAGCTCATAGAAATGCACAAAGTCGTTTGAGGTTAGCTGGCTACTGTCTTTAATCAGCTTATTATCTAACCACGAGACTTCTGGCAACTGATTTGTTTGATTGTGCTCAGTAAGTAGCTCTTGTAAAGCAGGCAAGAAGATATTGGCATCTAAAGGAGCTAATGGGCGCCCATAACTACCAAAAGTACCACCAGCGTAAATAAGCTGAATAGTATTAGATGATCGATTTGATAAGGTTGAAGATGATGGCATGAGATTACCGCATTAAGGTTAAGTAATAAGAATAACAGTAGGGGTAATATAAATGATAAACCGTAAAATAGAAACAAGCATCCTATTTTCATAAGATGCTTGGTGATGAACAATATAATGGTTCAAGAGATTGATAGTATAGTCAATTCAAAATAAAAAGAGCACACCTATGACAATGTCATGCTGGGATGGTCTCGGGCTGGTATAAATTTTACTTGCTTGCTATGTGCGAAGTAATACAGAGACTTCAAAAATTCATTCCAGCAGTACTGTAGCCCTATTAATATGAATGAATTATAAAGCTAAAATTAGTGCTATTCTACTGGCCCTAGCTATATCTTAAGCTGTACGCGCCAGCATCTCTTGTGCTTGATTCTGCTGTTCACTGTTACCTTGAGTAATGACTTCGTTAAGTAAGCGTTTGGCACTATCGTACTCACCCAGCTGTAAATACTGACCAGCTAAATCCAGTGTTACTTGATTACTGTCCAAGGTATTTACAAAATCAAAGTCTGTGGCAAATTGAGCTGCAAAATCAATCTCTTGAGATACAAGTGTATGGATATTTGCATTGTCATCAACAAGGCTTACATTGTTTTCACTCTCTACTGGCATGCTAACAGACGGTGAGTTTACGACTGAATCAAAATCAAACTCGTCATCTATTGCTAAACTATCTTCTATGCTTTGATTATTGAGTACTTTGTCATCATGTGTTTCATTCTTCAAAGTTTCAGTAGTAGAGACTTCATCATCTAAGAAAAGTGTAGTTGTATCAATGTCTATTTCCGACACTTCATTGACTGCTGCAGGTTGTGTGTCATCGCTAATAGAAAACTCATCTTTGACAGTCGTTGTGTCAAGTTGTGCCAACGTATCTTCAACATCGTTCTCTAGTACGTTATCGTTATCAAGTACAATGGCATTGTCGCTAGTACTTTCTTGAATGTCCAGCGTATCCATACTAAGCGTACTGTTCTCAGCCAATGGGCTATCTTCACTTTCTAAAAGTAGTGCAAAATCTTCGCTATTAGTTTGAGCGCTATTCTCTAAAAAATCAGTACTGTTTGTCTCTTCAACCAAGTCATCAAGTTCTAAAACAAAATCATCATCTGAGCTGATATGTTGTGACTGACTATCTTGTGCTTGCACATCATCAACAAAGTTTAATTCTGATATGTTGCTATCATCTGACATTAAATCGAAATCAAGCATAAAATCGTCATCGACGTTTATATTCTTATTTTTACTAACATCATCAATAGTAATAGGTTCTGCGGGCGTTTTTGCGTCGTTTGTCTCTTTAGTTATGTCAAAATCATTATCGTCGCTAGTTGTAGATTCTAAGTTGTTAACTTCTACATTTTCTGTTGCTAAATCATCCAATGTGAGATCAAAACTATCTTCAGAATTAGAGTTATCATCAAAAGTCTCTTGTTGTAACACTACAGGCTCACTGAGTGCTTCAAGACGGTCTGTACTCGAAGCAGGCTTGATATCTGTAACTGTCTGTGGCGTAGACAAGTCAAAATCAAGACTTTCAAACGCCGCTTCATTGCCAGCTTCACCAGCTTGAGGTTCTACTGGTTTGTTTTGTGTTTGCTCTTGATCTAATAACGCTTTAAGTTGATCTGCATCATTTATAGCTGTCGTATCATCAGACAACTTGATAACGTTATATGTTTTAGTGAAATCGTCATGTTGATTAGTGATAGCGTAGATGTTTAGCAGCTTGAGTAATAATTTAGAGTCTTGAGGTTTTTCTATTAATCCTCGTTCTATACTTTCAATCGCTTTATCATAACGCTGCTGATCCATAAAACGTTGGGCAACAGCTAAAGGATCAAATTTAGTAGCATTTTGCTGAGCAGAGTTTTGATTAGAGCCTGTAGATGCTGTTTTTAGTTTTGACGTTGATGCGTGAGCAGCTAAATCTTTATCAGTTTCTTTCGAGTTCTGAGTAGTCGATTTTTGAGTCTTATTTTTGCGTAGCACGAGTACCGCTACCAATAAAACGACCACCAGACCTATAATGATATATAGCATACTATCCATAAATACTCCCAAGCCTACGAGCACTGTTTACAGCAATTGATGCTGGGCAGCTAGGCAATTATTGATTGCGTAATTTTTTGAGTCGAGCTTCAAGCTCAGCCAGTTTTTGGTTTTGTAGTTGTAATTTTTTAGCATAGCTACCAAGGGTATTATTGGTCGCTGCTACTCGTTTAGCTTGCTCAGCGGTATGCTGACGCGCCGATTTGAGTGTCGCCAGAATATCAGTGCTTAATCCATTGCCAGTTTCAGCAGCAGCTTTAGTTTGAGTGCCATCGGCACTACCGTCGCGACCAGGTGCAACAACAGAAAAACGTGCCTTTGGTAAAGTTTTGGTAGCAACTTGAGAGGGCTTATCCGAACGTTCAGATACTGTTTTTGATTCTGACGGTGTTCTCTTAGAGGCTATGGCTTTTGCGTTGCTAGCAGATTCTACTGCTGTTGGTTTTTTCTCATGAGTTTTCTTCGTTGTAGATGGGTTAGTCTGCAGATAATATTGTCTTTGAGCTACAATGGCAGTTTGTAGACTCTGCTGTGAAGGCATCGTGTCGTAGCTGGGCAGACTAAGCTCAGCATTTGCCTTTAGTAAGTCAGCATCTTGTGCAATAAAAGCGTCAGGATTTTGCGCTTTAATTTGTTTCATGACAGTTGGTACATCGAGGTTGTTTTGCTGTGCAATCTGTTGAGAGATGATCCAAAGGTTGTCATTACGTTGTACAGTATAACTCGTCGTTGCTGTGCTTGTATTACCTGACATCGGAGCTGCGACTGTCATACCAGCATTATCATTATCATTATGGTTATCGTTTGATGTAGTATTGGCAGAGGAGGGCAGCGAAGCTTTGGATGGCGTGCTTTTAGCTTCAATATTGCTTGCAAATGGTATTGGTTGACTTGCTTTATTATTGCTAACGTCTTCTTTTAGCTGGATTTGCCGAGTCACTTGAATATTTAGAATATTGACCTGTGTATTTGTATTGCCGGTAGCGCCAATAGCATCAGCTGCCGGCACACTATTGCCTAGCGCACTATTTTTTTGTCCATTGTTATTATTGGTGGTCGAACTAATATTGGGAGCAGCAGCGTCTTCTAAGTTATTCATGTTCAAATGATCTATTTTATCTGCTTTTCCAACGTTACTATTATTTGCTATTAAGTTCGTATCTCTCAAAGTACTGCTACTGTTTGAGCTATTGCCATTTAAGCTATTGTTAGAGAAGTCTGTTGCTTTCGTCACCTGCGAAACATTGGCGTTTGCAATCGCTGTGTTTGAAGTTTGAGACCCTGGTAAGGTTGGTACATTGACAGCACTCATAACTGGTAACGTCTTAACGTTAGATGTTTGAAGCGAATTGGTTTCTGGCAATGATGGCGTCGATACCGATGCTTGCATACTCGGTGACGTAAATAGCGGTGGCGGTGCGCCGCGTCTAACAGTTAACGGTTTGGAGTTAGAGTTTGACACTACTGGTAGATTCGGTTTTTTTGTACCTGACATAACTCGATTAGGCTGCTTAATCGGAACATTGTTACCAAGTGGCATAAGTAAAGTCTTAGGTACTACATTGCGCTGACCATTGTCATTTATTGCCAGTACTACATCTGCAAATGGCATTGATACCGGTTGTGAGGTATTAATAAGCAGTTGACCAGTAGTGGCAGAAGTTGCTACAAACCTTACTGCCATTGATGCTGTTGGGGTTAGCCCCATCTGTTGATAAACGACAGGACTTGCAAGACTGGCGGCAAAATCCTTAGCATTAATGTCAGTTACTGTAATACTTGCAGTCAAAGGTTCGTGCTGCGCAGAGGTAATAATTGTTTTACCCATAGTGGCTGCTTGTGCAACAGGTAGCAACACTACAGAGCTCACAGAACAAAGTAGTGCTATTGACACCGCGTGATGAATATTGGTCAATCGATGAGGTAAATGCCAAGACATGCGCAGCCCTTTTATAGTGTCTTATGAGAATAACTAATAACAGTACTCTTTATAATGGTGTAATAGCTATCCGTGTTTTTAGCAAAATAATGTTCAGTTTACCATTTATTTCGTAGTGTTCATTACCAACATCACCAAGCGATGAGTGAGACTTAAATTTATTAAAGTGCTTTTTTATCCAACAACATGGCATCCCCATAACTAAAAAAGCGGTACTGATGGCTAATTGCGTGTTGATAAGCCTGTTCAATAGCTGCTTTACCTGCAAATGCGGATACCAGCATTAGTAAGGTAGATTTGGGTAAATGGAAATTGGTTATCAAGCGATCAATAACGCCAAATTTAAAACCAGGATATATAAATATGTCCGTATCTCCTGACCAAGTGGCAACAGATTGGCCATTATTTGCCGTTTTTTGATAAGCGGTCTCTAGAACACGTGCAACAGTCGTGCCAACAGCGATAACCTTATTACCCTTTGCATGGGTTTGATTAATCAAATCTGCGGTCGCTTGTGGCAGGTGTGCATATTCGCTGTGCATAGTATGATTGAGCAGGTTTTCTGTCTTAACTGGCGCAAATGTGCCAGCACCAACATGCAAAGTGACAAAGGCTGTATTAATACCTTTATTAGCCAAAGCTGACAGCACAGTTTCATCAAAATGTAGACTGGCTGTAGGAGCAGCTACGCTGGCAAGTTTGGCTGGATCATGAAATATCGTTTGATAACGAGTATTGTCAGTCGCATCGGCATGGCGCTCAAAATAGGGTGGTATTGGCAACTCACCATAAAGCTCTAAATCAGGCAAAACAGGGGCATCGAAGGCTAAGATAAATAAGTTGTCTTGACGACCAATCATCTCACAGCTCATACGCTCGTCAGCTAGCCATAAGCGTTGTCCAAGCTTTGGCGCTTTACTAGCTTTAACATGACCTAATGCGATGTTTGAATACATGGCTAATGTTTCATTGTCTATATCAACATTGTCTTTTAATCCTGAGCTATCTACCAAACGCTCAATCAGTACTTCAACGCGCCCTCCAGTGTCTTTTTTACCGAATAGTCGCGCTTTCATTACCTTAGTATCATTAAAGACAATAAGATCACCGGCACTGAACAAGGATGGCAATGCCGTAAACAAGTGGTCTTGAGGCTGACTTGGTTGTTCTTTGTGATCTATAGCTGGCAGATAAAGCAGCTTAGAGTCTGAGCGTTGGGCCAAGGGATAGCGGGCGATTAACTCGTCAGGTAGCTCATAATCATAATCAGCAACGCTTAGATAAGTCAGTGGGGCATCGTCGTGTTTAATATCATTCATATTGGTATCGTTGTCTATATTAGGATTGGCAGTTTTAAAACTGAAGTTACTCATAATGCATGATGAAGGCAGTTAAAAATTTTGGCATAAGTTTAGCAGAAACGGGATAATAGCGTGAAAAATTCCTAATGGCTTTTAACTATTATGCCTACTATAAAAATAGCCTAAGCAATCTTATATTGATTACTGCTTTGCATTAAAGTTCAAATACAGAAACGAATTAATAGAAACGAATCATAAGTCTTAATCGAATAGATTAAGCTGCGGCAGGATCTGGGTTGCAGGCATTAAAGATGAATAGGTTACACCTACAAGTCTGATAGGCAGTGTACGCGGTATATCTAAGAACAGCTTATCTAACCAATAATGTGCAGACTCTGCATTTATAAAAACAGTAGATAAGGTATATGAACGCGTTATTTGCGTAAAGTCAGCATATTTTATCTTGAGTGTAATGGTATAAGCAATAAGCTGCTTATTGTTCATTTGTCTGAATGCATCAGCGTTTTGCTCATAAATTTGTACGCGTAATTGTTCGTTATCACTCAAGTTATCCCTAAAGGTAGTTTCTGAGCCGACCGATTTATGCTGACGCTCAGATTTCACTGGTCGCTCATCACGACCGTGGGCAATATCATGATAGAACTGCCCGCGCTTGCCGAACTCATTAACTAGTGATGCTGCGGGTACCTGCCGAAGATCAGCTCCATTACTTACGCCCATTGCGTGTAAGCGTTTGGCTGTTGCCTTACCAATTCCATGAAAGCGCTCTATAGGTAGCGTACTAATAAACGCTTCTGCGTCATCGGGTGTGATAATGGCGGTACCGTTAGGTTTATTGATATCAGAGGCAATCTTTGCCAACATCTTATTGAACGAAACGCCTGCTGACGCTGTTAGCCCTGTTTGCTCTAGTATCTGTGCCCTCAACCAGTTAGCCATCAATGTCGCTGAACCTTTATGCACTTGTAGACCCGTAACATCGAGATAAGCTTCATCTAAAGATAGCGGCTCAACACGCGGTGTTAAGCTATACATAATAGTACGAATCTGGATGCTGACAGCACGATATACATCAAAACGCGGTCGTACGAATATTACATCTGGACAACGTTTGCGTGCCTCATAACAGGACATCGCAGAGCGCACTCCAAACTGACGTACCTCATAGCTGGCAGCGGCTACTACGCCACGTCCACTAGGATCTCCACCAACGACCAAAGGCTTACCACGATATTGTGGAAAATCCCGTTGTTCAACGCTGGCATAAAAGGCATCCATATCGAGATGAATAATCTTACGAGTGGCAGGTGAGGTAAAAGCTGTCATAAGCTCTATTTTACCTGAGTTTACGGATATTTTTGAGCAATACTTGCTAGATGTGGGGAGAGTATCAAACTTATAAAAATATAGTATTAGCTTATATATCAAGTATTTTGGATGTATAAACCTGATTTTGAATATATCACCATTCATTAACGCTTATAATTTTTATTGGGATGTAAAATCAGCATTTGCTTTATTTTTTTTACCACTTAAGAGTACATTCGTACCACTTATGACAATAAAAAAATAAGTGGTAGCCGACAGCACTATTAGTTTGTTAAGTTAAGTAATGATTAATCTAATTCATATCTTTTGGATAAGCACTTACTAATTTTACGTATTTAGTTTATCTAAAGAAAATATGAAAACCATTTAATTAATCTGTAGATGTTACCGTCTAGATTTTTTAGCATATGATGGTTGTATAGACATCTTTTTTTAACTAAAAGTACGAAAGATAGAATCTTTAAAATACTATGATGTACTAAATATTCTAAACTTTCAATATAACTAATGACTGAGGAGTTTAAAATGAATAATCAGTTAAAAGGTAGCGACCTAACCCGAGCAATGCTGAAAAATGGCCACCAAAATATATGGTGTGCGGTCGATGACGAAAGTGATGAGCGTGCTATTACGGATCACGAAAACAACGACTTTACAGCCCGTATTATGTACTTTGAAAATGGTAAGTTTATTTGTACAAGCGGCGCACCATGGACTTACGCTGTACCTATTAAGATAGTTGCGCTTACACAAGAAGATGCAGGGTTATAAATATTTAGTAGCCATTGAGCTAAGGAGATATAACTGAGATGATTATTAAGGGTATGAGTTGGTACTGATGATTTCTTTGCTTTAATTAAGAAATAGATGAGGTTATTTAGTAAATAGAATAAATGCCTCCATATTTATAGTTTCTATTATTAACTTATTTCCGTAACCAGTAATATTTATATATCATCGTATAATTGAATTTGTTTGCGTAAAATATTTTCTAATCAACCTGTTTTTACAGGTATTTTTATTTAGCGAAAATAAATATACTATCTTTCATATACGAAAATTTAGAGATAGTATTATTCTGAACATGTTTTTTGGATTACTAGGAAGTAATAACAGAGTTAGACTAGTATTTGTGGGGGAGATTCCTAATATATTATTATAAAATAACTTTCTCATAATTCTAGCAGCTACTGGTGTAAATATTTTAAAAAAAGGGGCAAGCGACAATTAATGTGCGCTGCCCCTTTCTTCTTTAACTATCTTTCTTTTTAGACAAACTATCTTTGCTTATACTAATTTTTCATATTAATCATTCAATATAGAAAACTGTTACTTCGTTGAGCTTTATTCAATTTAGTATAGGCAACAGGTATATCTGTATCAGACATATAGTTATCAGATATATATCAAAGATAAAATATACAAGCCATAACTTCACCAGCTAGTCAATGATGAGGCGCTACTTTGACTGATAAAGCCATCTGGCGTTTGTCCATTGTTAGCCTGCCAGCTCTGAAATGCTTTACGAGTATTGGTACCGATAATCCCATCAGTGCCTTTGGTATCGTAGCCTGCACTGGTTAAGCGCTGTTGCAAACGGGTCACTTGTGAGGTCGATAGCGGACGCTCATAACGCGGCCATGACTTGCGTAGACCACTTTTTCCAACGATTGCATTACCTAATAAGCTGACGCCCAATGCATAGTTTGATGAGTTGTTATAGACTTTTATTACATCAAAGTTAGGGCTAAGCAGTAGCGCTGGGCCATCTTTGCCAGCAGGTAGCCAAAGCTCCATCTGCGTATTGGCATCTAAATTTACATCATCAATGGTATCAAGACCAAGGGCTGCCCATCTAGCAGCGGGCTGCTTGGTGCTGACCGTAGAGTAATCAAAAGATGCTGGCAAGGTTACTTCGTAGAATGGCGCTAGCCCACGTACCCAGCCTGAGTTGCTTAGATAGTTGGCAGTTGATGCCAACGCGTCGGCTGTTGACCACGGATTGCGATGACCATTACTGTCGCCATCGACACCATGTTTTACCCAAGTATCAGGGATGAACTGCGTCTGTCCCATACCACCTGCCCAAGAGCCTTCAAGCTGAGACCAAGATACATCGCCACGTTGTAATAGCTGCATGAGTGACAGTAATTGAGTTTCAGCAAACTCTTGGCGGCGCCCATCATAGGCAAGACTTGCAAGTGCGCTTGGTAGATAGCTGTTGCCAGTGACCGCTCCGTAAGATGATTCCATACCCCAAATTGCGGCAATTATCTCTGCATCAACACCATATTGGGATTCTAAACTTGATAAATACGAGCGCTGCTCTGCAAATTTACGTTTACCAGTTGCGATACGAGCATCTGACGCCGCAGAGTCTGCATACTCCCATGGCATTTTAGAAAACTCAGGCTGACCTGAATCAAGTGAAATAACTTGCTCGTTTAAGTAAGCCGAGCTAAGTAAGCGCTGGACATCGGATGAGCTATATCCGGCAGACATAGCACGCATGGAGAAGTCCGACTTCCAATCTGAAAAACTGCGATAGCTAGGTTTGGGCGTGATGACAGTCTGTTGTTGAATAATGACAGGGGCAGGTTTTACTTTGATAGTTTGAGTCTGAGTCACCTCAACGTTGCCCTGACGCACAGGTTTGCTCGATTGCTGCATTGTCGGCTGAGTGGCACAACCAGCTGCTACTAATATAGGCAGTAGGATAGCATATTGCTTTTTTAACATCATAAAAGGTCTCGAATATCAGTAAGTACTAAAACAGTAGTAGAAAAATAGGTCAAATTTAAAACAAGTTTGAGGTCATAAAGTATCTGTGCTAAGTGCTGTTATGAACCAACAACGAAAAATTACTGTAGCAATAAATAATGATAAAGTCGATGGTATAAATACGGTTATTACTGATTTAAAAACAGTTAATTAGAAACAAAATACTATCAGGCTAGTTTTATTTTTAAGTATGGCATTAGGTTTGTTAAAGGATAGACGTAGAAATGCAGCGCCATTACGTCGCTGCATTTGTGGTACATAAGGATTGTCAAAAGCTAAGAGATACTATGATTCTTACATTTCTAGATAAAATTTATTCGATATTATCGCGTACCAGCATGACCAACTTTGACTTGCGTAGATAGCATACGACCTTTGGTCTCAGCTTTACGTGATGCCTCATCCCAGTCAGGTGCAGCACACATAAATAGTGTTTTGCCATCTTGTCCACCAAGGGCAACAGCAAAAATGCCATCAGGTGCAGTATCTACAGTTTCTAAGATTTCACCGCCCTCGCTAATACGCATAGCACGCTGGTTCAAAGTATCTGCAATCCAAACAGCGCCCTCGCTATCTAATGCAAGGCCATCTGGTAGAATTTTGGCGTTTCCTATGCGCACACCAAGGTTTGGTTCATCACCCAATTCGCCAAAGCTTGCAAAGTCACGTTTTTCGCCAAGTGTCCCATCTGCATTGATATCGAATTGTGAGATTTTATTGCCAAATAGCTCGTTGACGATTAAGGTCTTTTCATCAGCTGATATCACCATGCCATTGGGAAAAGACAGCCCTTCTGCAACGACTTGTGAGCTACCATCCGGTCTAACTAGTACCAGTCCTGCATGTTCATGATCAGCGCCACCCATCAAGTCAAAGCCAAAATTACCGACGTAAGCATTGCCATTGGGGGCGACCACCATATCGTTAGCATGTCCACCGCAATGCTCCCAAATGTCAGCGTGCACGACTAATTCGCCATTGTCTTCTAAGCGTAAGACTTTACGGTCTTTCATCGATACTACCAGCATACGACCGTCAGGCAACCAACCTAAACCAGAAGGTTGCTGTTCAATATGGACGATTTTTTCTGCCACGCCTTGCTCATTAACGCGGTAAACCCCTTGCGTATAAAAATCGACGAACCATAAAGCGTTTTTATACCAGCGAGGGCCTTCTAAATAATGAAAGTCATCAACGACAACGTCTAACTCATATTCCGACATAATTATTTCCCTTGATTAGTGGTTATCTTCCTTGATAAATCAGTACAATTATTTTAAATAATGACAGTTTTTCTTTTAGAGTATCTCCTTATATATCGTTGTAACTTCATCTAACGTCATATCCTTAGGATTGGTTGCAATCAGTCTGGCATAAGTATTCGTCACTATGTCCGCTAAAGCAGGGATATCTTGGTCTGTAATATCTAATTCACTCAAACGGTATTTAAGGCCGCTCATCTCTAAAAAACCTCGCAATTGATTTATGAACTGGCTGGCCGCGTCGAAATCATTCATACCAGATATTTGAGCAGGCATGACGGCACGAGCCAGCTCTGCATACAGAGGTGCTGCTGCTGATAAGTTAAAGGTAAAGACGCCGCACATGACAAGAGCATTGGCATGTCCATGTGGAATATGAAAGTTGATACTAAGTGGGTAGGAGAGTCCATGTACAGCGGCTACGGAAGAATTGACGAAAGCAATACCAGCCAGCGTGGAGCCTAGTAGCATATCGGCCCGGGCATCGATATCATCGCCTTGATTTAATACTTTTTCGAAATTACTCCAGAGCATCTGCAAGCCTTTAAGCGCTAATGCGTCTGAGATGGGGTTTTTTTTCGTACGGCTGGTATAAGCTTCAACACAATGCACCATGGCATCAAGTGCTGTTGCAGCAGTAATGTGGCGAGGTAGCTTAAGGGTCAGCGTCGCATCTAAAATGGCAACATCGGGTAGGATTTTTGGGGTATAAATCGCTTTCTTGCTGCCATCTTTTGCCGTGATGACTGATACAAAGGTGGATTCTGCACCAGTACCAGCGGTGGTCGGTATCGCAAACAGAGGTAGCTTGTTAAAACCACTAACATCTTTATCCAAAATATCGTTTACCGATTCAAAGTCGTTTGGATATAAAGCGACAATTTTTGCAGTATCGATAGAGCTTCCACCACCTAAACCAATAACCAGATTACACTTGTTGTCTCTAGCAATTTTGATAGCGTCATTGACGACTTGAACAGGCGGGTCGGCTACAACGGCATCGAAGACAACTACTTGTATGCCAGCTTCTTGCAACGATTGCTGAGCAATATCGACATAGCCTAGCTGAGTGATGCCAGCATCCGTAACGATAATAGCCGATGTTGCATAGTACTGCTTGGCCAACGCGCCGAGCTTTTGGCGCATACTGTCAGCTTCGCTAATGATATGACCATTGGTATAAAACTCAATCCCTGTCATGTGTTCTTCCTTGTGTAGAGGTACGTCCATATATAAAGCAGCACTAATTGTAATGTAGTATTCATGGTTCTGTATACATAAGTTCCTTACTTATAAGTTTTCTAGTATGAACTTATAATAAGATTTTATGGTGCTACTTATCTAATGTATCAGACTTTTATCATTATTTTTAATGCGTAAAGTTTGTAATAAGAATGAGCTTACTGAGTATATGATTATTAATAATACCTGTATAAACACGTCATAAAATGATTTGACAGCTATCATTATAGCTGCTAATTTCAAATAGTGTTTTCCATTTTAAATAGCTTTTTAATTTAGCATTAGTGATAATTCTTCTGAATTCTATAGAAGCTTATTTATCAATGAATAGCATATATGCTGCAAAAAATCTGAATCGACAAGCTCGCAACTATCTAGCCAATCAAGAAAACAACCTCTTATTTTCAATCACTATCAAAAGGAATTAATAGTGAAACTTGCCCCTCTATTATCTATAACGGCGCTTGCAGCTGTCAGCCTACTTGGTTGTTCTAACCAGTCTGATAGCAGTAGTGACGCGGCCTCATCTCAGGAAACTACCATTCTACGTTTTTCACACTTTTATCCATCGACCTCCGATATCAACGAGCAGATATTTGAACCATGGGCCAAAAAAATCGAAGCAGATTCTAACGGACGTCTCAAGGTCGAAGTCTATCCTTCAGCAACGATTAGTAAAGCAGATACCGCTTATGAGTCTGCAGTAAAAGGAACGATTGACATCGGCTCCCAAGTACAAGGTTATACCAGCGGTCGATTCCCACTGTCTCAAATCGCAGAGCTTCCAGGTTTGTCTAATTCGTCTACGCAGACAGGCTGTATGTTACAGACGCTTTATGACAATGGTACTATTGCTAGTGAATACGAGGACTCGCACTTATTGTTCATGTTTGCGACAGGACCTGGGACTTTACATAGCACGAATAAATTAATAAAAACGCCTGAAGATATGAGAGGTATGCGCATTCGTAGGCCTTCAGCAGTGGCGGGTGACATTATTGAAAGTATGGGTGCTTCTCCTGTAGGACTACCTGCTAATGATATATATACTTCTCTACAGCGCGGTGTCGTTGATGGATTGAGCTTTCCATGGGAAGCTATGGCAACTTTTAAGCTTGATGAGCTGACGAAATATCATACTAATATGCCATTCTATAGTTCCGCGTTAATGGTAACTATGAATAAAGATAAATATGAAGGCTTGCCAGAAGATTTGAAACAAGTTATTGATGACAACTCAGGTATGGCACTTAGCAAGAAAGTAGGTGCGATGTGGGATAAGACTTATTCAGTACAATTACAAGCAGCTCGAGATAAAGGTGATGAAGTTATTGATATTCTAGATCCACTCAACGATCCAGACTGGAAAGGGCCTCTTGAAAAGGGCACACAGAAGTATCTTGATGATGTCAATGCCTTAGGCTTGGATGCTGATGGTGTTTATGAAAAAGCCAAAGCTGCCAGCATCGCTTGTAAAGTCTAATAATCATAACGCATGCTTCTCCCATTTTTGTTTGAAAATCATAAATGGGGTGAGCTGCTATTCAAAATAACTAGGTAATACATAATCATTTTTTTATCCAATCCTGCAGGGGTATTATTTGTTTTTCTAGAATTGATTGCATACATATCAAAATTAACCATAGGACTCAGGAATTTAATCAGATAGTCGCCGTTTTATAAACCAACCAACGATAATAATTAAAGCCAATGCGCCAAAAATCTTGGAGTAAGGTGCTAGCGTAGTTTCAACCACCTGATAGTTTTCACCAAAATAATAACCCGCAAGCGTTAATACAGTTGTCCAGATGCTAGACCCTAATGCAGTTAAGGCTAAAAAAGATAATAGCGGCATTTTATTCATGCCGGCGGGAATCGAGATAAACGAGCGAATACCGGGTACCATTCTTCCAAAAAATACTGCTTTTTTACCGTGGTTATCAAACCAATCATTCGTAGCTGATATATCCTCAGGCTTTACAAACACATATTTGCTGTATTTCTCTGTTAGTGTCATTAAGCGTTCTTTATCGAATAAGCTCCCTAAATAATATAACGGCAATGCACCTAGCATTGCACCAAACGTTCCCGCTAATATGACTAATATTAAATTCAAATCACCTCTTGATGCGGCAAAACCTGCGGCTGGCATAATAACTTCAGAAGGTATAGGCGGAAAAACGTTTTCGGCGAACATAGCAAATATAATACCAAGGTAACCAAACTTTGCCATGATAGCCAGTATCCACTCGCTAATTTGATTCATTATGACCGCTCATTGAATAATTGCTGAAGAGTAGGGTTTATAACAAATACTACTCGCCTGCACTTCACAAAACAATGCTATTGAACATAAAAATGGGTAGGGGAAAAAAATACAATAAAAAAGCACCCATCGATGGGTGCTTTTTCAATTCTAATACAAGTTTTTAACCTGCAATAATATTTTGCTAATTTGCAACACTTTCAAGCAGCTGAACCGGAAAGGTAATCACGTCAAATGCAACGGCAAAAGGCAGTAAAATAAGCTTTTCTGCGCCACTTTTTCCACTGCGCGTAACCTCACTTTGCTGTGACTGACTATAAAAAGTTACCGTATATGGTTTGGTCAATGCCTGATATTTTGACTGAATCATGCTTAGATTGGTCACTTGTGGATAGATTGCCCCTTTAACAGGTACTGTAAAGCAGAAGCGTTGGGCATTGATACGTTGGTCGCTAGCTGAAGTGCAGTCTTGACCACCATTTTGTAGAAAAAACTGATAATCAGAGCGATTGAATTCATCTTTTAACTTAGCATAAGACAGCTTCATATCACCTTGGAAATAGCCATCATTATTGGGCACATTAAAGGCCATATCGTTTTCGACTTGGATGTTTTTTGGCGTTAAGTTAGTCAGTAAGGTCACCATCTCTCTACCGCCTTGACTCAGGACGTAGCTGTTTTTTTCACCGACAATAACCATACTACTGGCTGGCATATTAGGTAACGTAATCGCTGGCCGACCAAAGGCAATGATTTGATCTTGAGATAACACCTGTTTGACAGTCTTCGTGGTAACACGACTATCACTTTCTAATAGTGAGCTTGTCGCACAGCCTGAGCTGGCGAGTAATGCAGCAATAGATGCGCCTACTACTAATGACTTGATACTGCTTACTTTTAAGTTACCATAAATGTTTTTAGTATTGTTAAGTTGAGTCATGATAGAGCGTCCTTGTCCAAAGTTTTTTAATAAGGTTTATCTAACCCTTAAATTCATATAAGGCTAGAGAACATTACTAAACATTTGCTATGTATTTGATACTGTTATCCTACATTATTTAGTCGAGGTATATCCACTAATAATCTCAGCTGATAAAAATATGAATAAGGGTTTAAACGCAGTGAATCTTATTAGTTGAGTGACACGTTAGTATATTTCTCATAAAACAGTGTTATTTGCTATATCGTTTTTTTATTGTATTATCATTTATGATTATATAAATCAATAGACACAAAAAAACCTCAAGCAAATTAATACTTGAGGTTGAAACTTGCTTAAACATATTGACGTTCTTTTAACATTCTACAGATTAAGGTTCTTTTGATCTTATACTATCTAAAATTAATGCTTTTAATAAGCTAATAGCCATCAGAATAATGATAAATGAGAATGGTATTGCTGCAATAATCATAGCAGAGGTAATAGCATTCAATCCTCCAGCAAGTAATAATGCAGCGATGACGGAAGTTAATGCCACTCCCCAAACAATAATATGTTTTGAGCCATTTTCGACTTCCACTTTACCCGCAGCATTAACCATATTAACGACTAATAACGCAGAATCTGCAGAAGTCACTAAGTAAGTTAGCAACAGCACAACGACCATAGTTGATAACATAGTCGCCATTGCTGGCTCTAACATAAAGCCAATTATTTCAAACAGTTGAGCAGTCAATCCTGACTCAAATATTTTGCCACCAGCAATACTACTTAATTCTAGATCAATGCCTGTGCCACCAATTAAGGAGAACCAGACAAATAACGTGAGGCTAGGCGCTATAATACCAATTAACCCAAATTCACGAATGGTACGATTTTTGGAAATACGAGCTAAGAACATACCGACAAATGGAGCAAAGGCAATCCACCACGCCCAATAAAAAATAGACCAACTTGTCTGCCAAGCACCTAGTTCGGTGTTCGGGTCCCAAACGGTAAACACCATCGCAGGTAAGTGCACCACATAAGTAAAAATACCTTTGCCTAACATCTCCAAGGCAAACATCGTTGCCCCAAAAATCAAGAAAAATCCTAAGAGTAAGAATGACAACACCATATTGATATTACTTAGCCATTTTATCCCACGTCCTACACCCGATAAAGCAGAAGTGATCGACAGACACATTACTACAAATAGCGATAACAATAGTGCTCCTGTGGTCGGCTCCGGATTAACAGAGTTAGTCACTAACCAGGCGATACCAGTAATGCTATATAGACCAGATGCGAAAGAGCTCAAGCCTATACCAATAGTTTGAGCAATACCAAATATGGTCGCAATCACTGCAGAGATATCAATTAAATGTCCTAACGGTCCCTCTAAATGCTTACCAAATAAAGGGGTTAGTGCCGAACGCATAGTCAGTGGTAATCCACGAGCGTAGCAGAAGAAAGCCAAACAGATACCAACTAGACAATAGGTTGCCCAAGCACTAATGCCCCAATGGAGAAAGGAGTAGCGAAAGGCGGCGTCTAAAGCAGATTCGGTTTTAGGTATCACGACACCATCAATAGCACTTAATGTACTAGCAGCCACTTGGTCTTGATAAAAAGCGAATACATCAGCGCCTTCAGGCAGTTTGAGGCCGTTAGCACTTAGTGCAGATAAAATGACTTCTTTTGCCATAATGGTATCTGGATTGTTTGCCAGATGCCAAATAGGTTCAGCGGCACTATAGGTTAGTACGCCTATACCGATACCTGCCCCAAAAATCATAGAAAACCATGAAAAGTTTGAAAACTCTGGTTTTCCATTGGGGTCAGAGCCAAGCTTAGTACGACCAAACGAGGGCCATAAAATAACGGTTAAACAGACGAAAATATAGAATGCTACGGAATAGGTGTAGTAACTATTGAGGTTAGTATACGACCAGTTTTTCATGACATCGAGGATAGCACCGGAGCGTTCGATATCGCTTAAAATCCAAATAACGACTAAAGTCACCAAAACTTTTGATGTGATGGTGACAATGCGATTAAAACCCTTATAAAAGCCTTTATCGTGAGTTTTTATATTTAACTCTTTTATGGGAGGTCGGATAGGCATAGTTTTTTCCTTAAAACTTAATGCAGTGAACTACATTGATTAATAGCCTTACAACTAACTATCTCATGATAAAAGGATTAGCCATCGGCTCCGCCGAAATATTAATCCATGTCGTTTTTGTGCGAGTATATTGAAGTACGGATTCGCTACCGGCCTCACGCCCGTAACCTGATTGATTGTAACCACCAAACGGGGCCATAGGGGAGATAGCTCGGTAGGTATTAACCCAGCAAATACCTGAACGAATCTGTTGCGAGACACGGTGCGCGCGGGCCAAATTTTGGGTGAATACGCCGGATCCTAAGCCATAGACGCTGTCATTTGCCATAGCAATGGCTTCTTCTTCAGTGTCAAAAGCAACCAAGGACATCACAGGTCCAAACATCTCAACGGTTTGCGTTTCAATATCAGTATGAGGGCATTCCACTAGGGTAGGACTGAAATAATTGCCTCCTGCCAAAGCAGAGTCTGTAGGAGGGTGACCGCCAAAACGAATGGTAGCGCCTTGGGTAACTGCTTTTTCTAGAGTATCTTTAATACGATCTACTTGAGCCTTAGTGCATAAAGGACCTACGTGAGTAGCAGAATTAAGAGGGTTGCCGATGACAATATTTTTCGCTTTTGCTTCTACGCGTTTGATGATTTCAGGCAAAATAGAGCGCTGGATGAAGCCACGAGATCCTGCCACACAAGACTGTCCAGAAGCGCCAAAGTTACCCGCAATGAGGCCATTAGCCGCACTTTCTAAGTCGGCATCATCAAAGACAATAATCGGTGATTTTCCGCCCAGCTCTAAGCTTGTAACTGCAAAGCTATTAGCCGAATTTCTAACCACATGACGTGCGGCATCAGGCCCACCAGTAAAGGCGATTTTGTCGATATCGGGATGACTGGTTAATGGAATAGCGCAGTTTTCAGCATCACCGGTGATGATCGATATCACCCCTTTAGGAAAGCCTGCTTGTTCTACTAATTTGGCAAAGGCAAACATAGGACAAGGTGCTATTTCTGAAGCTTTTAGAATGACAGTACAACCTGCTGCTAGTGCAGGTCCTAGCTTCGTTGCTGTCAAAAACATCTGTGCGTTCCAAGGCACGACAGCCGCGACGACACCGATCGGTTCGCGGCGAGTAAAGACATGCATGTCAGGCTTATCAATCGGTAGAGTTGCTCCTTCAATCTTATCGGCAAGTCCTGCAAAGTAACGATAATAATCGCCAACATAACGTGTTTGGGCCACAGTCTCATGTGCCAGTTTTCCGCTATCGGTAGTTTCTATTTCTCCAAGTTTTTCAGCGTTTTGCTCAACCAGCTCAGCGAGACGGTATATTAGCTTACCTCGCTGTGTTGCTGTCATTTTCGCCCACTCAGGATTATTTAAAGCCGCCTTTGCACCCCTGACGGCGCGTTCGACATCACTTGAGTCAGCACAAGCGAAGGTTGCCCATGCTTCGCCCGTTGCAGGGTTTAGACTGTCCATGCGTTGGTCACTACTGCCTTCGCACCATTCACCGTTTATATATAGTTGATAATGGGGTTTGGTCATCGTTATTCTCCAAATTTTTATTGAACTATCTGCTCATCTATAGATAGATGATGAGTCTTAATGAGCCTATGAAAATGCTGGCATGACTTCATCAATGAATCGGCGTAACGAGTCTCGTTTTTGCTCATAAGTCATACTAGAGTCAATCCAAAATGAAAATTCGTCATAGCCCAAAGCTTCGTAATGTTTGAGTTTTTCAATGACCTGATCAGGCGTTCCTATGGGCATGTTCTCTAGCATTTTTTCAGGAGCGTACATCTCCATCTTTGCCATTTCTTCATCACTAAGGGGTTTAATTAACCCTTGAGTGACTGGACGCTCATTTTTGAACCATAAGCCAAAATAGCAATAAAAGCGGCTAATGGATTTTGCAGCTTCAGCAACGTCATAGGCATCACTGCCTACATAGGCATGTTGTAAGAGCATGATTTTCGGGTCTTTATTTTGCCCGTACTCGTTTTTGGCATCTTTAAATCGCTGCATTAGAGTTTCAATTTCTTCAATACCCATCCATAAAGGTGTGACTTGCACGTTGCAGTTATGTTGAATAGCGAAGTTATGGCTGTTGGGGTCGCGAGCAGCAATCCACATAGGTATGCCACCTTCTTGTATAGGTTTTGGAGCTGATGTGGTAGCCGGAAATTGCGAATATTTACCATTGTGGGCATAATCACCTTTCCACAGTTGCTGAACCGCTGGAACAAGCTCGCGCATGCGGCCGCCAGCCTCCATTGCATCCATACCTGGCATTAATCGCTCATACTCAAAGCTGTAAGCCCCGCGAGCTATACCTAAGTCCAATCGTCCTTTGGTGAGAATGTCAGTCATCGCCGCTTCACCAGCTAATTTAATGGGATGCCAAAATGGTGCAATTATTGTCCCGGTACCTAGTCGCACATTTTTGGTATGGTGTGCTAAATCTACTAAGTTTAAGAACGGATTGGGGGCAATGGTGAAATCCATACCATGATGTTCACCAGTCCAAATGGCGTGCATTCCGCCTTGGTCCGCCATTTTTGCCAGCTCAATGAAATCGTTATATAGCTGCCGATAGCTTTGTGATTCATCAATTCGTTCCATGTGTAAAAATAATGAAAATCTCATAACGCAACTCCTTTGCTCGTTTTTTAATTTGTCTTTTGCTGTAGTGTTTACGATAAATGTAAAGTTTAATGAACCTTACCAAACTCTTCTTTTCCAACATATACACCATAAAAGCCATTTTTGCTTTCGGTGGCATAGCGATTCATCATGGTAGCCATGGCTGGGGTCGCAAAATTTTGTTCTGCAAGACTATCAATAGCGACATATTCCCCCAGTCCTTTGGTGTCTGCCGATTCTGCAAAGGCTCGGTAAAAGATATAGTTGTTATTGTTTTTTGTATTTTCATAAATTGAGAAGACTGCACCTAGCTGAGCTTCAATACCTTTCTCTACTAAAAACTGCTTAATAGTACTGACAGCATTAGTATTTTCGTCGGTAATAGTGTTGGGTAGGTTGACCTTGCCGTCACTTTGGCTCAATAACACTTTTCCATTGTGTTCGATAATCACACCCACACTGACTTGTTTTTGTTGGGTACTAATTTCTGCTGCTTCGCGTTCTAGTCCTAAGCTAAAATAACCACCAGAAGCATAACCCAAGCCACGTCCTTCACGAGCTGAAAAACCTAGTACTTGGCCAACCAAAAGATGATGATCACCTGCTTCAAGATTGCGCTCCGTTTTGCAAGAAAAATGTGTTAAGGCACCATCGATGATTGGATTACCTTGTTCATCTGTATGCCAATCAATTTGACTAAAACGGTCGTCTTTTGAGCCCGCAAAAATATTTGAGATGTTCTGCTGGTCTTCGCTTAAAATGTTGACGGCAAAGTTTTCGCAGTTGGCAAATACATCAAAACTGGATAGAGATTTTGCTGGGCACACTAATAATAGTGGTGGCTCAAGTGATACCGAGGTAAATGAGTTCGCAGTAAAGCCGACAGGTTTACCATCATCAGTCATAGCGGTTATCACAGTAACGCCAGTCATATAGCTGCCAAAAGCATTGCGTAAGGCTTTAGAGTCAAGTTGCTTCATGAGTACCTCTTGTTTTAAGTTAGACGTGCTTTTAAATTAAGCAAGCGTCATATTGTGCGATTCGCATTGAGTAAAGAACGTCGCCAACGCTGCGTTAGCGTCATTAGCATGGGTCATTTGGGTCATATGGCGGGCTCCAGATACGATAACCGCGTGACCATTGGGTAATAGTTCTGCCATCGCTAATGACATTTCGGGCTTAGAATTAATGTCCAATTCGCCTGTTAGAAATAACGTAGGCACAGTAATAGATTTCAAATCAGCTGCTGCAATACCACGTAAATGGGCAAACATCTGATAAGCGCGCGCATATCCTAAGCGACTGCCATTATCCAACCATGTTCGGCATAACTCTGCATCCGAGCGGTATTGAGGGTCGTCATCAAACCATCGAGCAATCGGTTGGTCAGTGACATTTTGGTCAAGGTTGTTTAGCAGTGATTCAGCCCGAGCTTGTACATCTTGAGCAGCTTCATCTGGACGTTCATAGATGGCATTAAATGCAGCAACACCGCGTACCACTTGAGGGTAAGATACTGCAGTCTGTAACGCTGTCATTGCTCCTAATGAATGTCCAACGATGATTGCTGGCTCGCCAATAACGTTATCAATGAATGTTTTTAACACGTCAGCAAAGTCTTGCAACGTCAACGAGGGGTTAGGTAGTAACTCACTCTCCCCATGTCCTGGCATATCAATCGCATAACAGCGATAGCGCTCTGTAAATGCAGATAATTGCTGGTTCCAGCTTTCTGCTCTCAAACCTACACCATGAATAAAAACGATAGGGGTGCCTTTTCCATTAACGCTGTCACTAGCATTATCATTACTATTGTAATGATAAGCGATTCCATCAGAGGTTTTACGTGACCACTTCATCAATGATTGCTCCTTATACGGCTGCTGGGTTGTCTAAATCGCGACCTAGATCTTTTAAGTCTTGGTAGCGGTCACCAATACGGTGATGTGGACGGCCACCAGTTGCTCCTCCTAAGACAATCACTACTTCATCATCACGAGGCGCATCTGGGATAGCAAATTGGATAGTCAAATAATGTGAACGTCGACCTACATCGTCTTTATCCATCAGCGGTACCATGATGGGGGAGTTTGCTGTACCACGTATATTAGTAAATGATAAATAACTACTCGCAGATAAGGCTTCACGATAAAAATTACCAAAACGCAACGTATGAATTAAACCTGAGGCATGTTCTATTTCGCCGTTTAACCCGACTACAGCAGCCTTGCCGTAAGCCTGTATTTTGTCTGCCCCGCCAGCTAAGGCGATTATCTTATCGGTCATCAACTTACCCAAAATAGGACCAAAGGCTTGGATTTCAGGTTTTAAGTCTTCGACATAGCGTCCTGCCCATGGATTGGTAATCACCGCAGCAACAGCAAACAGTCGTAACGGTGTGTCAGTAGCTTTAAACCCTTCAATAAAAGTTTCTTCTTCGAAAGTAACGATTTTTCTGATTTCTGGTTTTAACATTATAGATTCCTTTTTAGGCTATTTAATATATTCTGTAATATGGTATACCATAATATGATATGACAAAGAATGCTATCTTTTTTTTTGATAGTCGTTATAATCTCTTTATCTTTGATAGAGTAGAAACCCTATGTTAGAAAGAGTAGAGAAGCCAAAAACGTTAAAAGAAACGGCATTAGAACAATTACGAATGGCAATTATGATAGGCCAGCTTGCGCCAGGTGAAAGATTAGTAGAACGTACAATTGGTGAACAATTAGGCGTAAGCCGGACTGTAGTACGTGAATGTATCAGGCACTTAGAAAGCGAGCATTTAGTTACCGTTTCCTTGGGCGGGCCTTCAGTAACTGTGTTGGAAAGCGATGAAATTCGCCAGATCTATCAACTACGTGCAATGCTTGAAAGTGAAGCTGTGCGCCACTGTGCCGAACAAGTTACCCCTGAAATAGTACGTACTTTGCAGAATGGTTTGACTAAAATTAGAGCTGAACTTCATGCTGGAGACGTTGCTTGCGCCTTAGAACACTCACGTTTATTTTATGAGTACCTATTCGTTACTGCAGGTATGACAGTGGCATGGGAATTAACAGATAGGTTAAATGGTCGTATTGGTCGTTTACGGTTTATGACTTTGTCTACACCAGAGCGAGCGAATAAAGGCCCTGATAATTTGCAAGAAATTATTGATGGTATTGCTAATGCTGATAGTAAAGCAGCAGTTAAAGCCTGCCAAAAACATATTGATGAGGCATGCCGTATGGGCTTGCTTCTTAACAAACAGGATTAAGGAACTGTAATGGATAAACAACGTTTTGAATTAGGCCTCACCCAGCGTAAGGCAACCTTGGGCGGTGAGTATGTGGAGAAAAATTTAGCGGCTGCCGATGATTTTAACCGACCATTCCAAGAAGCCATGACTGAATGGTGTTGGGGCTTTGGTTGGGGCGACGCGGCTATCGATGTTAAGACTCGTTCTTTAATGAATCTAACCATGATTGCAGCTTTAGGAAAAATGCATGAATGGGAATTGCATCTGAATGGAGCAATCAATAATGGCTGCTCTGTGGAAGAAATCCGAGCTGCCATTCATGCTATCGCAATATATTGCGGTGTACCACAAGGTGTAGAGTGTTTCCGTATTGCGCGTAAAGTATTGACGGAACGAGAGTTGTTATAGGTTTTATGAAGAAAAACTATAATGATATGTAGTTGATTTAGAAGACTCTAGTGATAGTGCAACTACTTTAAACCAACTACGAAAATTTTAGAAAATAAAAACACCAGACACAAAAAAACCTCAAGTAAACGAATACTTGAGGTTGAAACTTTTGTATTAAAACTAAGTTTTAAATATGGCGCAGCGGACGGGACTCGAACCCGCGACCCCCGGCGTGACAGGCCGGTATTCTAACCAACTGAA